>JAUNIU010000107.1 GCA_030523265.1 Eubacteriales bacterium
TTATTTTACGATTCAACAGACATTACATACGATGACTGAGGATCAGATGATCTCGGTGAAGCAGACCAGACGTGCTGCCTTGTATCAGATTACAAAAAAGGGAACGGAGATCCTGAATGATTTTGGATCTCAGCTCCCTGCTGATACGAAACATCAGATTGATACGTATTTGCGGGAAAATAAAATTTCCATCCAGCAGGCACTGTCCGTATATACGGACTATACCAAGTTAAAGTCCAGAGAATATCTGGCGACAGGTACATTAAAAGAACGGGGCAATACCTTGTTATCCGTGTCACTGAATGTGCCCACCGAAGAGGATGCCATCCGGGTCTGTGACCGCTTTCAGGAGCATCAGGAGGAAATCTACCAATCCCTGTTTCAGATTCTTACTGCATCAGAATCTTCGTGAATTTCTCTGGTTGCATCTTACTGCATCAGAATCTTTGTGAATTTCTCTGGCTGCATTTTACTGCATCAGAACTTTAATAAATTTCTTTTTTCCGCGTTTTAAGATAATGCCTTCGGTACCGATCTGTTCTTTGGTTACGACGGCTTTGACATCACTTACCTTTTCTCCATCAATGGATACGCCGCCCTGCTGTATATTTCTGCGGGCCTCACCATTGGATGGGGCCAAGCCTGCTTTTACCATCAGGTTCAGGATGCCGATGCTGCCGTCTGCCAAGTCATCTTCTGTCAAGATTACTTCTGGCATATTCGCGGCATTTCCGCTGGAGAACAGTGCGCGGGCACCCTGCTGTGCTTTGGTGGCTTCTTCTTCGCCATGAACCAGTTTGGTAAGTTCATAAGCCAGGATCTCCTTTGCCTGGTTTAACTGGCTGCCTTCCCAGGTATCCATCTCATCGATCTGCTCCAGTGGAAGGAAGGTAAGCATACGCAGACATTTTAACACATCGTCATCACTGACATTTCTCCAATACTGGTAGAAATCAAAAGGACTGGTCTTGTCTGGGTCCAGCCATACAGCACCAGACTGGGTCTTGCCCATTTTCTTGCCTTCGGAATTTAATAACAGATTGATGGTCATTGCATATGCATCTTTGCCTAATTTACGACGGATCAGTTCGGTGCCGCCTAACATATTGCTCCACTGGTCATCCCCACCAAACTGCATATTACAGCCATATTTCTGGTACAAGGCATAGAAGTCATAACTCTGCATAATCATATAGTTAAATTCCAGGAAACTTAATCCCCGTTCCATACGCTGTTTATAGCATTCTGCAGTCAACATACGGTTGACAGAGAAATGTGGTCCCACATCCCGCAGTACATCTACATAGTTCAGATCTAAGAGCCAGTCTGCGTTATTTACTAACAGAGCTTTGTCATCCGAAAAGTCAATGAATTTACTCATCTGCTTTTTGAAACAGTCTACATTGTGGGCAATGGTTTCTTTGGTCATCATCTGGCGCATATCAGTACGTCCGGATGGGTCTCCGATCATCGCTGTGCCGCCGCCGATCAGGGCGATGGGTTTGTTACCTGCCATCTGTAGCCGTTTCATCAGGCACAGTGCCATAAAGTGTCCCACATGTAAGCTGTCCGCAGTGGGATCAAAGCCGATGTAAAATACGGCTTTCCCGGTGTTAATCAGTTCTTTGATTTCTTTTTCATCGGTCACCTGGGCGATCAGGCCTCTGGCAACCAATTCTTCATATACTGTCATAATTTCTCCTCCTTAATAAAAAAATCCTTTTGTCATCAGACAAAAGGACGATTGCTCGTGTTACCACCTTTTTTTACAGCATGCTCACACATACTGTCTCCACAGGATACGCTTGTGATATCCCTGCACGTTAACGGGTGCATCACCGGCCAGATCTACCAGATAGGATTTCCTATCCTTCCATCCGCTGCTCCAAGATGTATTCGTAGCAGGATTCCCCTGTGCCTCTCATCTTCCGGCTGCTTTCTGTAGGTTTCCTCTGCTATTACTTGTTCTTTTCTTCGCATTTGCATGTATTCTAACAAAATAATGTTGTGTTGTCAAACAATATAACTGGAATATGCCATACATATTTGATATACTTTATAATAGTGGGAAAAATGGACATTTTCAGCAAGTGCAGGGTATACAGGTATGATTATTTATTATGCATATTGGGATTAATTTGAAAAAGTATTTTCAAATATGAATGAAGGGCATGGATCGAATGAAACATATTTTTAGGAAACTGAAAGAATTGAATAAGAGATATTACGTAATTTTCACTGTGCTGATCCTGTTCTTTCTGTATAATATAGTGACACTGCAGGGAATGTATTATGATAAAAACGAGGATTATGGGGGCGGGTATTTTGCATTGATGGATACATGGCACGGATACACCAGCGTACCTGGCTGGACCTACGATGCATCAAAAATGAGTTTAGGATATATGCCGCAGGTGTATGATGCACATGATACAGAAAACGCCAATCACTGGTATGGTTCCATCCTGGGTACGGTGGTTTTTATGCAGTGGAAATGGATCGGAATACATGTTGGTGACTATATGATCTTGATAGATACATGGGTGCCGAATGAGTATTATGGAGAGGATCATATATTTGGTCATCCCTATTACACACTTCGTCGTTATAACTCGTATTGGGAAATCAAAGAAATACAACGGCATGGAGAAGCTGATTCAGAGGATCGGATGAGCAATAGCCAGCGCCATAATAAAAATATACATCGTTGGGTAAAGAATGTAGAGAAATATCGCAGGAATACGGTGATATTTTACGGTGCGGTGGTGGTTGTCGTGATCGTATTGGTGGTGCGCAGGATACGGCATCGGAGATGCATACGGTTACATAAAGTCTAAGCGTTTTAACTTTGTCTGTACATGCAGATATTCTATGATAATTTTGGTAAATGGACGGATGCCCTATACGGATTTCCGTCCATTTTCGTTTTATTATGAAGCAGAAAACAGCAGTTCTGCTTTTGGTTTTTTGGTTGTAGCATATATGTTGTAGTCTGGTGATTCTGAAAGAAAGAAATCCCGCATCTTTACAGCGGGCAGAAAATCATGTATACTAATATTGTTTAAATCTACAAAATCAAAAGTTTAGTCTGGAATATGATGAAATTCAGGAGTGTTGTTTTCGATTATTTATCCAAGGTTAGGATCCCTTGAGTTTCCGCATTTTGCATTAACTAGTGTGAGAAGTCCACATCACAAACTGTGATGTGGAAATATTGCATAAAATTGCACTCGGAAAACTTGTTTTCCGGATGCAATTTATATGCATATTGCGCATGCTGCTATGAGCAGCATGGCCTTTTCACAGAAAAAATAATAAAAATGCGGAAACTCAAGTAGGATCCAGGTGTCAAAATCCCCATACATATTGCGGGAAAATATTTTAAGAAAGAGGTAAAGTATGTCAGAATACGAAAAGTTATCATTAGTGGAATTGCGTGTGGCGGCCAGAAAGTTAGGCATAAAGAGTGTCACCAGCTATAAGAAACAGGAGTTGTTGGACAAAGTACAAGAGGTGACAGAAGGTGGTGCGGTACAAGTACAGGCAGTGGAAGAAAAGAAAGAGGAACATACTTTAGAACAGGAAAAAGCACCGAAGACGAGAAAACCTGCGGCGCGGAAAAAGACAAATACAGAAGAGAAGCCGGCAGCAAAGGCAAGAGCAGCATCCCAGTCTAAGACAGAGGCCGAGGCAAAGGGTGTGGCGAAGAAAAAAACAGAGGGACAGAAAAAAGCAGAAGCGGATAATAAGCAGATGTCGCACAAAAGAAATGAGACAGGAGTGAAGACTGGGGCACACAAGAAGAACCTGCGTCAGTCTTATCAGGGACAGAACAGTTCCAGAAATTATTCTAATAATTCGGGAGAACGTCCGCAGTCGGGGGCGCAGGTCCGGCAGATGCAAAATGGGCAGGCAGACCGTCAGACCCAACAGACAGGGCAGAAACGGATTCAGGATTTGACACCGAATGAGATGGAACAGTTGGATAGCGGGATCGAACGTGAGGGTATATTGGAAGTCATGTCAGAGGGATATGGTTTTATCCGGTGTGATAATTATCTGCCGGGAGAACGTGATATCTATGTGGCGCCGGCATTGATCCGTAAGTATCACCTGCGTACCGGAGATATTCTGTCCGGCAATCTGCGGCAAAAAAGCCAAAATGAAAAATTTGGAGCATTGTTATATCTGAAGAAAGTGAATGGATGTGCACCGGATTCCATCATTGATCGTGTGAAATTTGAGAAACTGACACCAATTTTTCCAAATGAGAGAATCCGTCTGGAGACACCTGGGTCCCAGATTTCCATGCGCATGATGGATCTGATTTCTCCGATTGGAAAAGGGCAGCGCGGTATGATCGTATCGCAGCCAAAGACTGGTAAGACAACACTGTTAAAACAGGTTGCCAAGGCGGTTAAGACGAATCATCCAAAGATGCATCTGCTGGTGTTGTTGATCGATGAACGCCCGGAGGAAGTGACGGATATCAAAGAGTCGATCCTAGGCCATAATGTGGAAGTGATCTATTCCACGTTTGATGAACTTCCAGAAAATCATAAACGTGTTTCAGAGATGGTGATTGAACGCGCTAAGCGTCTGGTGGAGCATGGAGAAGACGTGATGATATTGTTAGACAGCATCACCCGGTTAGCCAGAGCATATAACCTGACAGTACAGCCTAGCGGGCGTACACTATCTGGTGGTCTGGATCCCGCTGCACTATATATGCCAAAGCGGTTTTTTGGAGCTGCCAGAAATATGCGGGAGGGTGGCAGTCTGACGATTCTTGCAACAGCATTGGTAGATACTGGCAGCAAGATGGATGATGTGGTATTTGAAGAATTTAAGGGTACGGGTAATATGGAACTGGTGTTGGACCGTAGATTGTCTGAAAAACGCGTATTTCCGGCGATTGATTTACCAAAATCCAGTACCCGTAGGGAAGATCTACTGTTGACACAGGAAGAGATTGAGGCAAATTATCTGATGCGCAAGGCCTTTAACGGTGTGAAGTCCGATGAGGCAGTGGAGAAAATTATCGAGATGTTCCGCCGTACCAAGAATAATCAGGAGTTTATTCAGTTGGTGCGCAAGGTGAAAATTGTATAAATGAAAAGGTGAGATTTTTGATGAGATTTTTTAGAAAAAATCTTGCAAATGATTTTTTTCTATGCTATACTAAGGCAGTTGTGTAAAAAAATGAATATGAAAAGATCGATGCGTATCTTTTTCGTATATGAAGTAGCTATCCGGGAGATAGTGGAATGGAGGTAAATCAAGATGAGAGAAGGAATTCATCCGAATTATTATCAGGCAAAGGTTGTATGTAACTGCGGTAATGAGTTTGTAACTGGCTCTACAAAGGAAGAGATCCACGTAGAAATCTGTTCTAAGTGCCATTCATTCTATACTGGTCAGCAGAAGTCTGTTAAGGCTCGTGGTGCCATTGATAAGTTCAACCGTAAGTATGGCATTCAGGCGAACTAGCAATATAAGCGGCCGCATGTTCGGTCTTGTAAATGGTCACAGGACTCATTATAATGGGAACTGTGACCATTTGTGTTATTCGTAGGGAAAAGAGCCGTAGAGAAAAGAGTTGGAGGGTACGGATATTATGAAGTCGTCTGGAATCGGAGGGCAGGCTGTCTTGGAAGGTGTTATGATGCGTAACAAGTCAGAATACGCTGTGGCAGTGAGAAAGCCTGATGGAGAGATTGAAGTAAAAACAGAAAAGTGTAAAAGTAATGCAGACCGCGGTTTGTTTTTCCGGCTGCCATTGGTGCGCGGTATTTTGGCGTTTGTGGATTCTCTATATCTGGGGATGAAAACATTAGCATATTCTGCCAGTTTTTATGAGGAAGAAGAACCGGTAAAGCCAGAGAAAAATGCGAAAAAGAAACAGAGCTTGAAAAAAGAAAAAGCAGCAGAGGGAGAAAAAGATGCCCAGAAGGAAGCAGAGACAAAGGCAACCAGGGCGCAGGATGCTGCCAAGGCAAAGAGTGATACCAGAGAGCAGGTCGAGATGGTGCTGACTGTGGTGCTGGCAGTGGTATTAGCGCTGGCAGTCTTTGTGGCACTTCCGTTTGGTCTGTCCTTATTATTGCAGGGTTGGATTCGTTCCAGTGCATTATTGGCATTGATCGAAGGTGTGATCCGTGTGGCATTGTTTATCGGATATGTCTGTGCCATTTCTTTTATGGAGGACATACACCGGGTATTTATGTATCATGGAGCGGAACACAAGACCATTAACTGTGTGGAACAGTGCGAGGAATTGACCGTGGCGAATGTGCGTAAGCAGTCAAAGCAGCATCGCAGATGTGGAACCAGCTTTTTGTTTATCGTAATGTTTATCAGTATTATTTTCTTTATGTTCCTGCATTTTGATAATATGTGGATGCGTGTGATCAGCCGTATTATTCTGATACCTGTAGTGGCAGGCATCTCGTATGAATTTATCCTGTGGGCGGGGAATAGCGATGCCAAAATCGTGAGAATATTAAGCACACCGGGTATGTGGTTACAGAAGATGACTACCAGAGAACCGGACGATGCCATGATCGAAGTGGCCATTGCTTCGGTGGAAGCCGTGTTTGACTGGAAGGCATACCAAAGCCGTGTGATTGCCATGGAAAAGAGCAGAGAGCGTAAGCGGCAGAAGAGTGGCAAGACAGAGAAAGATGTATCGAAGGAAAAAGATAACCGGAAATCCCGGGCGCAGATGGCAGAAGAACTGCGGAAACGGGAAGAGGAAAATGCGAAACGTGCCAACGAGCGTGCCCGTCAGATCAAGGAACGGGAACGGCATGAAGCAGAAGTGATCCGCAAAGCGGACGAAGCTGCCAAACGTCATGCACAGAGAGAATCACTGAATCAGGTAGTCGATGAGATGGAGGAGGATGAATTAGATCACCTGGATCATTTCTTTGATGAAGAGAACAGCGATGGTGAAACAAAACCGTCTGTAGATTCACAGGAATAAAGAGGGGTATGTATGACCTATGTGGAGGCATTAAACTGGGGGAAACAGCAGTTGGCAGAGGCACAAGTTGCTGAGGCAGAACTGGATGCCTGGCTTTTGTTGGAATATGTTACGGGTATGAACCGGGCTGCTTATTTTTTGCAGCAAAGGGATGGAATGAAACTGTCTGCATATGAATCGTATCGGGATTTGATTTTGCAGAGGAAAAATAGGATTCCGCTGCAGCATCTCACAGGAACACAGGAGTTTATGGGATTGCCATTTCAAGTCAGTGAAGATGTGTTGATTCCCAGACAAGATACAGAGACTCTGGTGGAACTGGTGTTGCCGGAGATCAAAGGGAAACGGATATTGGACGTTTGCACCGGTTCGGGATGTATCGCCATTTCCTTACAAAAATTAGGGGAGCCGGCAGTATGTCATGGAGTGGATATATCTTTGCAGGCTTTGGCGGTAGCGAATCGCAACCGGAGAAGTCTTCAGGCAGAGGTGACATTATGGCAGAGTGATCTGTTCTCACAAGTGACCGAAATATACGATGTGATCGTATCCAATCCACCTTATATTCCCCCTTCCGAGATCATCACGTTGATGCCGGAGGTCAGAGAATATGAACCGAGGCTGGCACTGGATGGAGGGGAAGACGGTCTGGAGTTTTATCGTCGCCTGGCATCGGATGCAGGAACTTATCTGGAGGAAAATGGACAGATCTATCTGGAGATTGGTTTTGACCAGGGAGAGGCAGTAGCTGAACTATTGGAGAAGCATGGATTTTGTGATGTGATAGTGCATTCGGATCTGGCTGGACTAGACCGGGTCATTAGCGCAAAATGGGAAAAATCGTTGGAAGGAAAGAAGGAATAAAATGTTTGATAAATTAGAGGATTTAGTAAACCGTTTGGAAGAATTAAATATTGAACTGACAGACCCGGATGTGATCGGGAATCAGGAGCAGTATCGCAAGTTGATGAAAGAGCAAAACGAGTTGACGCCGATCGTAGAAAAATATCAGGAGTATAAAAGTGCCAAAGCCGGAGTAGAAGATAGTCTTGCCATGTTGGAGGAAGAAAGCGATGAGGAGATGCGCGAACTGGCAAAGGAAGAACTGAATGCGTGTAAGGCACAGGTGGAAGCCTGCGAGCAGGAACTCAAGATTTTGATGCTGCCAAAAGATCCAAACGATGATAAGAACGTTATCGTGGAAATTCGCGGCGGTGCTGGTGGAGATGAGGCGGCTTTGTTTGCAGCAGACCTTTTCCGTATGTATTCCAAATTTGCAGAAGCAAATCGCTGGAAAGTGGAAGTGATGAGTGCCAACGAGAATGGTATCGGGGGATTCAAGGAAATTGTCTTTATGGTGATCGGTAGCGGCGCATACTCGAAACTAAAATATGAAAGCGGAGTACACCGTGTACAGCGTATTCCTTCCACAGAATCCGGCGGACGTATCCATACATCCACTGCTACCGTAGCCATCATGCCGGAAGTAGAGGATGTGGAAGTTTACGTAGACCCTAGTGATTGCAAGATCGATGTATACCGTGCTTCGGGTAATGGTGGACAGTGTGTCAATACCACAGATTCCGCCGTTCGTATTACCCACATTCCTACGGGTATCGTCGTTACCTGTCAGGATGAGAAGTCACAGCTTAAGAATAAGGATAAGGCTATGAAGGTGCTGCGTTCCCGCATCTATGACATGGAGCAGGAAAAGGCAACCAGCGAGCAGGCAGCAGAACGCCGTAGTCAAGTGGGGACCGGAGATCGTTCCGAGAAGATTCGTACTTATAATTTCCCACAGGGACGTGTGACAGATCATCGGATCAAATTCACCAGCCATCGACTGGGGGAGATTTTGGATGGGGATATCAATGAGTTGCTGCAGAATATTATCGCCGCGGACCAAACAGCGAAGTTGGCGAAGTTAAATGAAGAGGGGTAGAAAAGCCTAGAAATAGGATGTCATAAGGATTCTTGAAGAAATATTGAAAAATAAAAGATTATAAACAGTCGTCAAGATTTGTAATAATTGAATATAGAATTGTGGATAGGCACATCTGATATTAAAAACAGGTGTGCTTTTCTATTGCTGTAAAACATCATTCACTTATCGGAATGTAATTTTGCAATATTTTGTTGTGGAGTAATGCTTGCTTTCTTGATAAGCTATGTTCTGATTAGTTTTTA
>JAUNIU010000108.1 GCA_030523265.1 Eubacteriales bacterium
ACATCCATTTGCCAGTGTCCAGGAAATGCTGTACTCCCTGTTCGGCTGCCTCGATGATCTGGGTATCATATCCTAACATCTGCAATAATTTAATGGCATTGCGGGAATTTGCACGTCCCCCGCGAAGCCGATAGTCAAATAATACTTCCTCTTCGGTCACTTGTTCCTCAAAATGATAATTGGCATACTCCTGCTCCAGCAGATACGTCAATTCGATATCATGCGTGGCAGCAAAGCAAAGATTTCCCTGGTTTGCCAATACCCGCAGGATCTCACTGGAGGATGCGATACGCTCCACGGTATTGGTTCCCCTTAGCACCTCGTCAATAAAGCACAAAAGAGGAATTTCCGAACTCTTACTGCGATCCAGAATCCGTTTCAGGGATTTAATTTCTACGATATAATAACTCTCATGCTCCATAATGTCATCCCGCAGTGCCATAGAAGACGCAATATGAAAGATACTGGACCGATATTCCTGTGCCAGTACCGTATGCAATGTCTGGGCTAATATCGCGTTGATGGCAATGGTTTTCAGGAACGTGGACTTGCCGGACGCGTTGGAACCCGTCAATAATACACTCTGACAGGTCTCCAGGGAATTTGTTACCCCGTCACTGATCAACGGATGCCGAATCTCCTGTACCTCCAGCAATGCCTCTTTTCCCGTGATAAATTCCGGTACCGCACACCCTTCTTTCTCCATCTCGCGATAGGATGCGATCGAAAGCATACTGTCCATATATCCAATGATTTCATACATCCGAAATAACTGCTTTTGGTATTTTTTCACTTCTATAATCATGGTACCGATCTTGATCAAATCCACATGAAACAGCATACGGACATAATCCATCAGCGAATCCATAATATCGCCGCCCATCTTTCTGCCGCCCTCGATCAGATAACTACGGCGACAGAATTTGCGGAAACATTTTGTCAAATCCAATAACTCCTGTTGATATTTCTCCAATCCCGTGATGGAAACTTTCGCAACATTTTCACATTGTACCACCATACGCACGATAAAGGAAAACAACCGCAGATGGGGTTCCAGTTTTGCCTTCGACTGATAATAGTTCACCACATTTCCTGCACACACGACAATGGCAAGAATCACCATGATATCCGGCCGCACCAGACACAGAAGCGCACTAACAGCCAGAGCCACCATAGCAAACACATGCATCCATCGTTTTCCATCCGGAAGCTCGTCCACCTCCCGCAGATGACGATATACCGAGAGACGTATCAATTTACCAATCTCTGCCAATGCCTTTTGCAGGCGCAGACGCTCCTCCGGCCTGTCCATGAAACATGAGATCAGACGCTCCCGCTCCTCCATCTCCGCGGGATCTGTCATCGGCTTGCGCAACAGTGCATATAAATATTCTTCCCCAATGGAGGTCCTGGTATGATTAACCCTGGCATACACCTGATCCATATCCAGATCATTCCAGGTAATGTCATCCACATCCCATTGCTCCCGGTTTGCTTCAAAATATGCCGTGATTGCCGCCATCTGTTCTTCCCCATACTCCCGGTCTGACGGCACTCCCCAGGTTCTGCGCAGATATTCTTCCAGACGAATCCGGTCTCTTCTCTGGTCATAATACATCATTACGAAGATCAACCCTAATACAATGAAACAAACTATGACAATTTTTACTGTAATATCCATTCTGTTCTCTCCCCAAACCTCTTTGTTCAGAAAAGAAGCCTTCGCCATAATAAGCAAAGGCTCCCCTCTATATCACAAATCTCCATTTCCAAATCCCGGTTACATCACGCGTCCGATCTTGATCGGCTTACGGTAATATGCACTGGAGATCTTGATTCCATCCCGGTGATTGCTGGCATGAATGATCTGACCATTTCCAATATACAACGCCACATGACTGACAGAACCACTACCATAGAAGAACAGATCGCCGACACGCTCCTGTCCCGGAGAAACTGATTTGGTGGCAGATGCCTGTGCCCCTGACGTACGTGGCAGAGAATAACCAAAATGCTGATATATTCTCATGGTAAATCCAGAGCAATCCGTACCATTTGTCAGACTGGTACCGCCATATACATAACGATTTCCTAAGAACTGCATCGCATAAGCTACGATGGAAGACCCCGTAGAAGAAGATCCCGTAGACCCATCCGAACTGCTTCCCTCACTCTGCTTGATGGTAACCGCACGATTCAGATTATAGGTAAACTCTACAAAGTCCTTGGAAATAAATGCTTTCTCATTATCGATGGCAATCAGGGACCAGTTATCCAGATCCGCATACATGGAGTCCATATTGATCCCTTTTAACTGTGATTTCTTGACATACTTGGAGATATATTGGTCTAACCAGCTCTTGGACAAATTCTCCTTTGCCACACGATACTCTTCATCCGCAGAAATCTGGTCATACACATTCGCATCAATGGATGGCAGATAACGCACATTCAATGTCTCTGTGGTGACAGTAATACGTCTCGTTGCCACCTCTTTGGCTTTTGACTCTGCTGCATCATCGGTAATCAGATACTTTGCCTTTACATAGCCCCGCACCTGTCCGGAGACAATCTTCGCCCATCCCTTTTTGATGGAATACACATTACAACCTGCGTTGTTCGTCATCTTTCCAACAATTTTAGAATCCTCGCTTGGTTTTTTCCTGACATTCAGATAATTTTTTACCTTTACCACACCCAGACGATCATATACCAGATTTAATTTAAACTCCGGCTCCTCTGTGGCTGCTGGTGTAGCAGCATCCCCTGTCAACGTAGTGGTACCATTATTTCCTGCTGCTGTACTGTCAGTTTCCACTGCTGTTGCAGTTGCAGTCTGATCTTGACTCGCCGGTACGGATGAGACCGCTGCCTGTGCCGACGGTTCCGCAGAAACCTCCTCGATGTCTGCCACATCCCCATCCTCATCTGCCTCTCCAGATAATTCAGGCAATATCTTGTCACAATATTTTTCAAAAGCAACCACCAGACCAGCCATCGGCTTTTCATTAACCGCTGCACTGCTTCCCTGCGTAGAGACAGCATGTCCTAAAAATACTACAAACGCAGATGCCACAGCAAAACCCGCAACTGTCAAAATTTTTCCTTTGTCCATTTTCTTCTCCATTCTGCCGCTTAAGCGGCATCCTCTTTTGTGTCTATTATTTCCCAAACATTTCCTCTTTACTATCTCCCTGTGTTTTTTACAGAAATATTACAAACTTGTTACGATGAGAATAACATTTTCATAACATTTTGTCAAATTATATTCTTCTTGCGTTTCCGCATTTTGCATGAACTAGTGCTATAAGCAGCATGGCCTTTTCACACAAAAAAATAATAAAAATGCGGAAACACAGGATATTCTTATCATATTATAATACACACCAAACCACCATTTCCATCGTTCACTACTTTTTGGATGGTTTCCTGTAATTTCAACTGACTTTCTTCTCCCAGACGGTTTACTTTGGTAGCCATTCCTTCCTCCACCAGTTGCCGCACCGTTTTGCCAAAGATATTGGTATCCCAAATATCGGACTTTTCTCCGTTTTCCCCATGCTGCCCGGAAATATATTCGATCAGATCTTTTGCCTGCTGTTCCGTTCCTACGATCGGAGCAATCTCCGTCTCGATATTGGCCTGGATCAAATGAATAGAAGGACTGACCGCTTTTAATTTGACACCGAATTTATTGCCATGCCGGATCAGCTCCGGCGCATCGATACTGATCTCTTCCACCGAAGGCGTCACCACACCATACCCTTTGCGATGCACTTCCTCCCAGGCATTGCGGATCTTATCAATCTCCTCTTTGCCGGAAGCATACTCCCGCAATAACCGGATCAGCTGATATTCTCCTGCTATCTCTGTCCCCACCAATTCACTTAGAATCTGATAATACCGGCTGTCGTCAAATTCTGTATCAATCTCTACCTGCCCATCCTCCATGCCTAATCTGCGAATATGAAATCCCCGGATCACATCACTGTCCGTCAGAAGATTTTCCCCCGTCACATCGCAAATCCGGGATATTTTTTGCAGAATTTCTCTAGCTTTCGCAATGAGTTCCTGCTTTAACCAGTGTTCGCCCGGTAACATTTCCACCCACTTTGGCAGACGGAATGCCAGCTGATTCACCGGAAAAGAAGATAACATTTTCTCCAGAATTTGTAAGATATCTTCTTTGCGCAGTTGATTGCAATTTACCGCCATTGCCACCGCCTGATACTTATTTTGCAATTCACTTACCAGATCTGTTGCTTCCTGTCCATATGGTTTTGAGGAGTTTACCAGCACTACAAACGGCTTACCAATACTTTGCAATTCCCGGATAGTACGTTCCTCTGGTTCTAAAAATGCGGAACGTGGTAAGTCCCCAAAGCTGCCATCGGTTGTCACCACAATCCCTATGGTGGAGTGATCATGAATCACCTTGCGGGTGCCAAATTCTGCGGCCTGGGTAAAAGGCATAGGCTCCGCTGACCATGGTGTCATCACCATCCGCTCATTCTCTTCCTCTAATAATCCCTCTGCTCCCTTTACTATGTAACCCACACAATCAATGAGGCGCACCTTCACCGTATTGTCTCCAAATAACTTCACCTTGGCTGCCTCTTTGGGGATAAACTTTGGTTCGGTTGTCATAATGGTCTTTCCCGCTGCCGACTGTGGTAATTCATCGGTGGCGCGCTCTCGGTCATGATCATCCATGATCCCCGGTATCACCAGCAAATCCATAAAGCGTTTAATAAAAGTTGACTTTCCGGTACGGACAGGACCACATACGCCCAGATAGAACTCCCCTCCGGTTCGCTCTGCCAAATCCTGATATACTTGAAACTCTGCCATATTCCCTCCTATCCACAGTGTCCCATTTTCTGACGCCGTGTCTTGTTTTAATTCCAATATCCTAACTAACTGTATGCAAAGAATCAAAAAAATATGCGAAGATCCTTAGATCTTCGCATATCAGAACAAAGTCTCATATCCCAATTCACACTAGCGATTCGTAAGTCCATACTGTTCATACATCTTTAACACATCATTCATGTATCCAGGATTTGCCAACACGAAAAGACTACAAGCAATCAAAAATACTGCAATAATCAGACCAATGGCAGAACATACAATACCAGCGATGGCCATACCCCTGCCCGGCTTATGTCCCTTTACTGCCAGGATGGATAATACCAGACCTACGATTGCCAGAACACCAGTGATATACTGGTTACAACAACATAATACAATGGATAAGATACCACAAACCATTCCGGCAATGGAAAATCCAGGGCCCTCTTCTGGTTCCGGTACATAGTTATTATAACTGTTATCCGGCTGTGTATAATATGTTCCATTATCACTCTGTGGCTGCTCATAATAACCACCATTATTCTGCGTAGAATCTACTCCGGCATTAGAAGTGCTGTCTGTCTGACCAGTCGTCTGCCATCCTCCATTATCATAGTTTTGTTCTTCGTTTCCCATAATTTCCCCTTTCTTGTTCTTAGTTATAGTTTATAAATATGTACCAGCAATTATGCTGCTAACGTGGTACCAAAAGTTTTTGAAACCCATCTGCATAATGAAGTTTCTCATCTCTGGTGATAAATACGGCGGTCACACCCTCCATCGAATCAATCAGTTTCTTTCCCTCCTCTACCCCCAGTCCAAAACAGGTAGTGGATAATCCATCTCCATCCACAGATTGATCGGATATGATCGTTACCGCCAAAAGATCATTTTCTCTGGGATATCCTGTCTGCGGATCTAAAATATGATGGTAAATGGTATCATTTTCTGTGAAATAGCGTTCATATATACCTGATGATACCACAGAAACGTCCTTCACTGCAACTGTTGCTATGATTTTATTGCGATCTGCAAAAGGATATTGTATCCCGATCTGAAAATCGCTTCCATCCGGTTTCTCTCCAATACACAGGACATTGCCACCCAGATTGATTAAGCCGGATGTTACTCCCTGCTTCACCAGATATGATTTCAACTGATCTGCGATATACCCCTTCGCAATCCCCCCAAGATCCAGTCCCATCCCCGGCTTCAGAATCTGAAGCGTATGGTTCTGTATTTTCAGTTTGGAATAATCCACATAAGGCAGTGCATCTCTAATCGTCTCCTTCTCCGGCAGTACAGGAGAATCTGCTGTAAAATTCCACAGACTGCTGACAGGCTCGATGGTGATATCAAAAGCACCTTTAGAAATCTCACCATACCGTATGCCCTGCGCGATTAATTCTGCCAAGGATTGCGAGACATCCACCTCCAGCCCGCCACCGGCAAGCTCCTGATAGGCAGGCAGTTTCCCATCCGACCGCAGCCGGTCTATCTCTGTCTGATCTCCCTTTTCATATAAACGGGACAGGAGGTTGATCTGATACACCTCGCTGTTTTCCCTGGTCCGGCTAAAAATCTGCTCATATTTGGCACACTTTTCCGTACAACGGTTCAACAATTGCTGGCTGCCCCCCTCATACAGGGTGATCGTATACGTCGTATCAAATGCAAATCCCGTAATCGAACAGTTCTCCTGCTTTGCCTCATCCGGCTGGCCGGTAAAACCTCTGCCGGCCAACACCAATGCCACACTCACCAACAGAAAGAACAACAAAGTTCCCAGCAAACGTTTCTTATCCAAGGACCGTTTATTCATAACTCTCTTCTCCTAACACTTGCCTGACCAATCGCCATTCCTCCGGCGTCAGATCTGCCCGCTCCAACAAATCCGGCCTGCGCTGTGCCGTGCGGATAACCGACTGTTCCCGGTACCATTTCTGCAAATTCAGATGATGTCCCGAAAGCAGGACTGGCGGGACTTCCTTTCCTCTCCAGACACTGGGTCTGGTGTATTGCGGGTACTCTAACAGATGTCCGGAAAAAGATTCTGTTTCCGCAGAAGCTTCATTGTTCAGTACGCCCGGTACCAGTCTGGAGATCGTATCCATCATCACCAGTGCCGGCAGTTCTCCTCCAGTCAGCACATAATCTCCGATAGATACGTAATCCGTAACGATTTCTTCCAGTACCCGTTCATCGATCCCTTCATAATGCCCGCACAAAAAGATCAAGTCATCTTCCTTTGCATAATCCTCTGCCATCTTCTGGGTAAATACCGTCCCCTGCGGTGTCAGATAGATCACTTTCGTCTTCTGCTCCGCATGCTTCTGCGCAATGCGGCTCATAATATCCTGATAGCAATGATACACCGGACCTGCCTGCATCACCATACCCGCACCACCACCATAGGGATAATCATCCACCCGGTTATGTTTATTTTCCGAAAAATCCCGGATATTCACAGTCTCCAGGTTAAGATAACCTGCCTGCAGTGCCCGTCCGGTGATACTGGCTGACATCGCCTGCTCGATCATCTCCGGAAACAGCGTCATCACATGAAAATTCATCGCAACATCCTCCGATACGTTATCCTTTTCCCTGTCAGGATCAGTCAAACAGCACTAATCCAACAACCCTTTCATGATATGAACTGTGATCTGCATCTGTTCCACATCCACATCCTTCACACAATCCGGTATCACCGGTAATAACACTTCTTTCCCTTCATGTGCTACGACATACACTAGATTGGCACCTGTCTCAAGGACATCGGTCAACTCCCCAAAACAGGCTCCATCTTCCGTCACTACCTTTGCGCCGATAATATCTGCCAGATAGTATTCTCCTTCCTCCAGAGGGATTGCGTTCTCTCTGGTGACATACATGTCCTTGCCTTTATACTGTTCCACATCATTGATATTATCCATGCCTTTAAATTTCACAATCACCATGTTTTTGAAAAAACGAACGGAACTGATCTCCAGTTCCAGCCATTCTTCCCCGGTATCTAATAACACCTGTTTCAATATCTTAAAACGAGCCGGATCCTCTGTGGTGGGAAATACCTTAACTTCCCCCCGGATCCCATGTGTATTGGCTATGACACCCACTCGAAACTTATCTTCCATTCTGATCCTTTCTCTCCAAAACAGGCATGTGCCGTTATCTTTTCCAAAATATTTTAATGGAATCGGCGAATTTTCTTATTCGCTAAAAAACGCCTATACCTTACGGTACAGGCGTTTCCGTCCATAGGTCTGGACACTATTGACCGATCTCTACAACAACTTTTTTGTTTGTCTTAGAGGCAGCGGCTTTCACCATGGCACGAATTGCCTTAGCGATCCGTCCCTGCTTACCGATCACTTTGCCCATATCCTCCGAAGCTACTTTTAACTCCAAAAGGATCTCGCCTTCTTTCTCCGTCTCTGTCACAGTGACCTCTTCTGGATGGTCAACGAGAGACTGCGCAAGAACTTCTACCAATTCTTTCATCACGGCACCTCCCTGCTCTCAGGAATTACTCCATGATTCCTGCCTGCTTCAAAAGCTTACCTACTGTTTCCGTTGGCTTAGCACCGTTAGCTAACCACTTCTTCGCTGCTTCCTCATCAAACTTGAATACGCTAGGATCCTCGTTTGGATCATAAGTACCAATCTCCTCGATGCACTTACCATCTCTTGGTGATCTGGAGTCAGCTACTACGACTCTATAGAAAGGTGCTTTCTTCTTACCCATTCTTCTTAATCTGATCTTTACTGCCACATCTTTCACCTCCTTAATGTTATATTTCTTTATATCAAATGCATTGGTAAATAAATGCATCCGAAAGCATACTAAAATCCAAAAGGCAACTTCGGCATACCGCCCATTCTTCCACGGCGTTTCCCCTTGCCTCCCATCAAACCAGACATCTGTTTCATCATCTTTTTGGACTGTTCATACTGCTTCATCAGTTTATTGACTTCTGAGATATCCACACCTGCTCCCTTCGCGATCCGACGCTTGCGGGACGGATTAATAATAGACGGATTCCCCCGTTCTTCTAATGTCATGGAATAAATGATGGCCTCAATACTCTGGAACATACTATCATCCACATCCAGATCTGCCGGCAGTCCCATCCCCGGCATCATACTGAGGATACTCTGAATGCCGCCCATTTTCTTCATCTGTTCCATCTGATCCAGAAAATCGTTAAAATCAAATTCTGCCTTTCGGAACTTTTGTTCCATCTCTTTTGCCTTGTCCTGATCAATCTCGGCTTCTGCCTTTTCAATCAGAGTCAGCAC
>JAUNIU010000109.1 GCA_030523265.1 Eubacteriales bacterium
TATACTCTATTTTGTACAAAATATCTTCTTCCCCAGCGTCATTTTCAACACCCCAATATGTATCCTTGATCTCTCCCTTGATATTTGAAATGTTGTTTCCTAACACAATCGTAAATGTCAGTGTCTCATAATCCGAGTCCCGTATTAATTCCTCATCTTCTGTACAAAAATCACATTCTGTATCATAATAATCCTCTGGAATGGCTACATGAAATGGTGCCGGATATCCTTTTCCTAAATATCCACCGAGTGTGGTTATTTTCGTCCCTTGATAACTTTCCGGAATCTGTACTTCCATATGGTTGGTATCTCCATCCCAGTGATACGATATCACAAAATACTCCTTTGGAAACTTCTGATATCCATAAGTCCATCGACCGTCTATGACATCCTCCGCATTACCATAAGCCATAAAAAACATCACTGCACTACAACCTACCAAAAACAAAAGAACGATAAGACCGCAAATCACTAAAACTTTTTTCATAATTACTGCAACTCCCTCACAAATTCCAACTTGATTTTATCATATCACAACACTTCCGCACCCCACACAATCACCTTGCCACAGTCATCCAAACCCACAAACCATCCTTTCCCAAACCTTTTTCCAGCAACCGCCTCGCCCCCTGGGGGAATGAAGACACCGGCCGCTTACTCGATACACTGAAAAAACACGATGTCAAAGCCACCTTCTTCCTCACCGGGGGATGGATCGACAGCTATCCCGATGATGTCAAAGCCATTGCCGAAGCAGGACACGAATTGGGGAATCATAGCGAAAATCATAAAGAAATGTCTAAAATATCAGCAGAAGAATGCAAAACAGAAATTATGACACCGCATGAAAAAGTCAAGAAATTAACCGGGGTTGAGATGAAAGTATTCCGACCACCCTATGGGGACTATAATGATACTTTGATTAATGCCATAAAGGAATGCGGTTACTATGGAATACAATGGAACGTGGATAGTCTGGACTGGCGGGATTACAGCGCAGAGACAATCTTATCCAACGTGCTCAATCACAAAGATCTGGGCAATGGTTCCATCATCCTCTGTCACAATGGCGGCAAACACACTGCAGATGCCCTGGATCAGTTAATCACCGGACTCACCGACAAAGGATATACTTTCGTGAAGATGTCTGATTTGATTTATAAAGATAATTACGAAATGGATGTCACCGGCAAGCAGCATCTGATCGGAGAACCTCCAGCTGCATCGCCTACCGGTACCACCACCTCCCAATCGCAGCACCAATGATGAATACATAGCCGACCACAGACAAAAGATCTGGCACCTGTCCCAAAAAGAAAAATCCTAGTAACGCGGCAAAGATGATCTGGGAATAGTCAAAAACCGAGATCTCCTTTGCCGGAGCATACGTATAGGCGGCTGTGATATTGAGCTGACCACCCATGGCTGCTATACCTGCCATAATTAAGGTGATCCATTGCCACAGTGCCATAGGATGATAATCTAACAACATAAAAGGTGCTGTAACCATCGTGGAAAATGCGGAAAAGAAAAAAACGATCATCGGTCCCCGTTCTCCGCGTCCACCCAACAGCCGGACAAAGGTATATGCCACCCCGGCACCAAGACCACCCAAAGCCCCGATCAATGCCGGTAAAAACTCTACATGGAAGGATGGTTTCATCACAAACAATGCCCCCACGAAAGCAATGATTACCGCCGTCCATTCCACCCGGTTCGCCTTCTCCCGCAAAATGAAATAAGAAAATATGATCGCGAAAAAAGGCGACAATTTATTTAACATATTGGCATCGGAAAGATTAATCTGATCAATAGCATAAAAGTTACAAATCAACCCTGCACAGCCACAAAACGAACGGATCAGCAAAAATGGCAGGCTGCCCTTTTGCATCTTAAATTTATCTTCACTGCGCAACAATATAATAAGTGCTACCACCACAGCCACTATGTTACGAAAAAAACATTTCTGCATGGAGGGAACATCCCCCGCCAGCCGCACAAAGAAACTCATCAATGCAAAACAAAAGGCTGCTGCCAAAATATGAATAATCCCCCGCCCTTTCTTTGAAATCTTCATATCCAAATACCGTGTCCCGTCAGACCTTTCCAGAATATACTTTTTGTAACACATCCAAGATAAAAACCTATTTGATGATTTCTTTTAAGAGCAATGCCTTGCCAATATCACCCTCGACCTTGATCTTGCGCAATGTGTACGCCACCACCGGATCCAGCTTGCCATTCATGATCTTCAAAATGTTATCTGCCGAACTGGTCACCAGCACGTCCCGGTCATAATACTCATAGGGTTCCACCTTGATCTGTCCATCTACGATCTCCATGTAAAATGCTCCCGCTGCTTCCCCGGTAACATTAAACTGAAACGCCACATGTCCCTGAATACCACTGGCATCCGCCTTACTTGCCGTTGCCTTTACTTCCTTTACTAACGCTTCATAGGTCATCGTCATATCCTCCTTTTGCAATCCTTATATTATTACCATGTTTCTATCTTTTATCATACCACACTTCTCTGTCAGCCGCAAAAGTAGTCACTGCCTTATGAAATCCCCTGTGAAAAATCATGCGTCAAGGCCATGTTTCACCGCATATACCGCTAATTGCGTCCGGTCCTTAAGGGTCAGTTTGTCCAACAATTTGGACACTTGATTCCGAACCGTCCCCTCTGCCAAATATAATGCAGCAGCAATCTCCTTGTTGTCATAGCCCTGTGCTACCAGACACAACACTTCCCGTTCCCGTCTGGTAAAATGTACCTCCGTCTCCTCTTCGGTACCGGCTATCGCGGAAAACACTCCAGAATTGTTTACAGATTGGTTTTCACGCATCTTTTTGATGATTTCCCCACCAAAAATACTCATACCCGCATAGACACTCTTGACTGCTGCTATCACCTGCGCATCTTCCATCTCCTTTAAGATATAGCCATCCGCCCCACTATCCATCGCTTTACAGATGGTTTCTTCGTCATCAAAAGTGGTCAGCACCAGTGTCCGTATTTCGGGACAAGACTCCTTGATTCCACGCAGTCCGTAGCTTCCATCATAATCCGGCATCCGCATATCCATCAACACCACGTCCGGTTGATACACCTTTGCTTTCTCCACTGCTTCCCTGCCATTTTCTGCCAATGCCACCACATGGATGTCGTCATCCTGTTCTAACACCGCCTTTAACCCCTGTCGCAATATCATTACATCATCTACGATCAGCACATTTATCATCCCGCACGCCTCCTGTCTCACAATGGCAGCCTGATCCGCATCATAAAGCCTTCTCCCGGCGAAGAAAGGAAGCGAACTTCCCCGCCGGCTTCGTTCACTCTCTTTCGTATTCCTGCAATTCCATTATTCTCTCTAATCCCGGCACATCCCTGTCCATCATCTGCCACCATCAGTTCCACCTGCTTCTCCTGAAATCGCAAAACAATATCCATCCTGCCTGCTTTTGCATACTTCAATGTATTGGTAATCGCCTCTCTGGTACAATCGTATAAGATTTTCGACAAATGAGAATAGGCTTCCCGGTCCTCTCCCTGTACCGTCACCTCCACCGGAATCTCCTTTACCTGGTCTGCCAGCTGCATGATCCCCTGCGTCACCAGAGGAAATGCCGCCTCCTGACGTAAGTGATTGATAGACTGTCTCAATTCCCGGATACCATTTCCCGCCAGATCTCTTGCCTGCTCCAAATAGTCATTAACAGCACGATGCTCTCCCCGCTCATTTGCCACCAGTGCTAACTTCATATAGGACCGGATCATGGTCAGGGTATGACCTGCCGTGTCATGCACTTCCCCGGCGATCCGGTTGCGTTCTTTCTCCAGTATCAACTGTTCATTGACCACCACCAGTTCCCGCTCCATGAGATTCACGTCCAGAAAACGATACCGTACTGTCGCCACCAACAATATGATCACAGAGATTCCAAAGCCCAAAGGCGTGATATCATAGGGAAACGGTAAACTCCCGATCTGATAAATCACATTAAATACCACCGGAAAGAGTACCGCCAATACAATTAACCGGGGTGCCATCCCATCTCCATCCTCCGCTTCTTTGACACGGATGCCGCGATATAACCGAACCGCACCCCACACTAATAAGATATACGTCACAATTACATTAGTATAATAAAACATTCCATGCTCTATCTCTGTTCCCTGAAAGGACACATAATACCAATGATGCCACCTGTTTGTTAAGACCATCCCGTAATGAAAGAGGGATAATACCATGGGAATAAACTTCTCCCACCATGACAGCCGTCCACTGGTATACAACCCTGCGAAATAATACCACACGGTACCAATGAAACAAATCCCAAAATTACTCAACAAATTTGCCAGATGTATCTCCCATTGGTTGGTGCAGGTGATGTAAAAAAGCTGGGACGCGCACCACAGTATCGCCAATCCCTGACAACTGAGGTACGCCGTGTTATATACCTCCCTGCGTCCCCGCAGCATCACCATGGATATACTCACCACGCCCCCTGCCATCACCAACAGATATACCCCGCACAAGACAAAGGTCATCCCTCTCACCTCCCATCCCTGATCAGGATTTTGATAATTTCCGTATCGCTACTACAATCAGAATCACACCTGCCACAAACAGATACCCCCACCAGGCTATGCTAAGCCAAAAACTTCTGGTTAGATAAAATGCCAGCAAGAGTAATATCACTGTCGGCGTAATCACCAGTTCTTTCCGTTCCTGCCATGCACCCACTAATAAAATGCCCAGCGACACCAGTCCCAAAATCAGGACATTCGCGATACGCCCGCTGGATAAATCATGGAGTAACAGTCCAAACAGCAGCCAGCACCCCCATCCATACTGGATCCAATAGATCCCCTTCCATGTATCATACCAAATCACGCCCAAAAGAACAATGCCTATTCCCAGCAGGAAACAGATCCATTCATGCAAGAAATCAATCGGTATGGTAATGTCCGGCTGTGTCAGTGCCATTATCTCTCCCCAGCATAACAGAAGCATTTGTAACACCTTATTGCGTACCCGTAATAACCAGCCTAAATTAACGCCAAAAGCAATCAGCATCAGATCCCAGAATCGCAGCCTCCAGCCACAAAACAGCAACCCATACCAAATTGCACCAATGAGCAGGGCCAACATACATCCATACGAAATATGACTGCGTTTCTGATAGAAATGATATCCCATAAGTACCAGCATAACAAAATGTACGAAAAATATCTGCATCCATGCGATACGATCTACGGTATTATATTTCCACCATAAGGATAACAGGCTTCGGTGTATTCCTCCCGACCATGCCACCACCAGATATCCCGCAAAACCGGTTCCCAGGTAATATAGCGCTGACCCTGCTTTCTCCAGCTTCGGTCTGCCCCCCAGCCATTGTGACAGCACCATGATAGCAATGGTAACCAGCAACAGAATGATCTTCTTTCCCATCTCCGGCAGATAATTCCATGTCTTAGATACAAACACACCTCCGGCTATCAGGATAAAGATCACGCCCACCACTAATAAAATCTCTGAAATCACATTTCTGTTTTTATTTTCCATAGTAATTCCTCCCTTCTTTTTATTAAATTATAGGGAATGGATGATTCCATTGTTAGATGTCATTTGTCACGAAACAAAAAAACAGACAGTGACAAATGTCACTGCCTGCATCCCATATATTCCAAATCCATCAATAATCCAATACTCTGTCTCGTCCCGCACCTACTCTGGTTAAATATAATTTATGATTTTCTGTATCCAGTTGTGCGATCTCAAATGCCTGTTCTTTATCCGTATTAAGCGTCATGACTGCTCCACCCCATGGTGTACTTTGTTTATAAGTATCACAGTTCGTTGAGACAATCAGCAAAGTCGGATTCTCTTTCTCTTCGGTTTCCGCCACAACATCTTCCTCAGAAACTGTCTCTTCCGTGGTTTGCTCCTGATAGGTCAGCTTCGTACTCAGATCCCTGTGACAATGTCCAACCATCCAGGCGGCCACATCCGCATTCACATCCCGCTGCAATTCCAAAATATGATTTGCAAAGTCTTCCGCACCCGGAATCATATTTTCCGCAGCCCCCAGTCTCGATGCACGATAATATGCGTGAGAAAACAGCATCACCGTCCACCCCTCTGGCAATTCTGTAATATGTTCATCCACCCACCAGGACACATATGGTTCAATATTTAACCTAGTATCAAAGTAAAACGAAATATATCTGACTTTATTTTTATAGTCATCCACATATGCACACTTTCCATTGTTTTCTGTGACGGCAAAGGTGGTCTGCTTATCATACATCAGATCAAATAACTGATCCTCTGACAGATAACTTAACACATCCAGATTTGCCTCGCTATTCCAGTCATGATTTCCTGTGGTGGAAAGTACATTGCCATCAAACTGTGCATAAAAGTCCTGCAGCTCTGCGATGGCTGCTGTCTGTGTACTGTGATGGCTGGTAATCGCATCCCCGCCAAATACCGTAAATGGGATATCCAGCTTCTTTGTCAGATAATTAATCAGGGACGGAGAACGTTTGGCATTGGAATCCCAATGGGAATCTGTCACATAAACAAACTTGGATAATGAAGAATGACTTTGCTCAATGGCAGATACCGTATTAATTGATTTCTCTAACTCTGCGTTCCAGCATGCCGGTATGGTCACCTTGATCTTGCACTGATATAATTTCCCCCGATATTTTGCCCGGATATATGTAGTCCCAACCCGGTCCCCCGTGATACTGATCGTGGAAGCATTTTTCTTTTTGATGGTGGCGATATCCGTATTTTGCACCGCCCAATAAATTGTGCGGGAGGTATTTGGTTTCCCGGTAAGATTATTCCATTTGACGATGGTAGAAGTCGTAGATGACCGCTTTCCCTGGAACGATAAAGTTCTGGATTTTTTCACATCAATGGATCTGGTAGTATAGGCTAACTTCGGATCTTTGGTGGTAATTTTGCACTGGTATTCCTTACCCTTGTATTTTGCCCGGATAACCGTACTACCTGCTTTTTTTACCTTGATTTTCACAGTGCTGTTATTCTTTCTGGATACAGAAATCACCGAAGGATTTTTCACTGCCCAATACACCTTTTTGTCCGTTTTCGCCTTCGAGGATATCTTGCTCCATTTCACAACCTTCGACTTTGTTCCGCTTTTCTTCCCCCGAAATGCCAGAGTCTCAATCTCTCCCCGGTCCACGATCAGAGAAGTAGCAGAAAAGGATTGTTTCTTAACGGTTATTTTGCATTTATATGTCTTTCCGTCCAATTTCGCTTTCACTGTGGCATTTCCTTTTTTCTTTGCCAACAATACCGCAGTATTTTCATCATAGTCATCGATGGACACCACATTTGTATCGGATGACCTCCACACCACATCCGCATTCTCTGCGTTTTTCAAGATTAATTTCAATGAATTGCCCACATACATGGTCTTTTTCTGGGTACTCAGTGAGATGGCGCCTTTCGCATCAACATGGGTTTCTGTCCCATACAAGACCGCCAAAACTAATGCAAATACAGCTATCACCATAAAAAACTGTATTTTACCTGCTGCTGATCTCATTACTCTTCCTCCAATATTACGTCTTTCATTATCGCTGGTTTCTACCTGATAGAGTAAAATAACATCTTGATATTTTTATGTCAATTTGCTCTCCTCAAACATAAACATTTTCCCACAACCGCTATACCAGATCTATAATTTCTTTCGGATCCGACACCAGACAGGTGGCACCCTGCTGTTTGAGAAAGTCCGGTTTCCGAAATCCCCAGGTCACTGCAATGCCATCCATACCTGCATTATACGCTGTGGCAACATCCACCTCTGAATCGCCTACATAGACCGCCTGTTCCCGCTTCATATTTAGCGACTGAAGCACCTGATTCACCGAATCCGGTGCCGGCTTTTTCGCGATCCCAGGCCGTTCCCCCACAGCGATGTCAAACAAACCGGGAAAATACTGCTGACACAATTCCTGCACTGCCTGATCTGCCTTATTGGATACTACAGCAGTCCGGTATCCCTGCTCCCGCAACGTTTTGATCAATGCCGGCACGCCCTGGTAAGGCTTTGTCTTATCTGCACAGTGCTCCTCATAGTAGTTCATAAAGTCCTGGTGTATCTGATCAATCTCTTCCACCGAGAGTCCTTCCGGCACAGCACGCTCAATCAACAGACGGATACCATTGCCCACGAAACTGCGCACCTCCGCCAAAGTCCGCTGTGGATAATGATGTGCAAGCAATACCACATTCAAACTATCGGTTAAATCATCCAATGTATTTAAAATGGTTCCATCCATATCAAAAATCACTAAATCATATTTCCGCAAAACAATCTCCATTCCGCTACCCTTGGCTGGCAGCACGCATTTACTGGCATAAACTTCGATTTCCTGACCCACAAAAAGACGCGACCTTCTGTTGATTCAGAATGTCGCGCCTAATCTTATATTGCAAGTACTATACTCTCTTTAAATACTCTCCGGTACGTGTATCAATCTGGATCACATCACCTGTCTCCACGAACAATGGCACGTTCACCTGTGCACCTGTCTCCACAGTAGCAGGCTTATTTGCTCCCTGCGCTGTATCCCCCTTGAAACCAGGCTCTGTCTCTGTTACCTCTAATTCTACGAAAAGCGGAGGCTCGATGGCAAATACCTCACCGCTATGAGAAAGCATCTTCACCATCTCATTCTCTTTGACAAATTTCAAAGAATCTCCTACCTGATCAGCGGTCATATCAATCTGATCATATGTCTCTGTATTCATGAAATGATACATATCATCACTATACAGATACTGCATATCGGAACGCTCGATATGAGCCTGTGGACACTTCTCGGTCGGGCGGAATGTCTTCTCTACCACACCACCACTCTTAATATTTTTTAATTTGGTTCTCACGAAAGCAGCACCTTTACCAGGTTTTACATGCTGAAATTCAATAACCTGATATACGTTTCCCTCAAATTCGATCGTCAAACCGTTTCTAAAATCACCTGCTGAAACCATGTTAAAATCCTCCTTACTGTAATTGCAGTCAAAATACCGCAAAATCCTTTTCATATTGTATCCCATTTAACCATAT
>JAUNIU010000110.1:0-1295 GCA_030523265.1 Eubacteriales bacterium
GGTCATTCGTTGACTTTTCGGGAGATGTTGGCGAATAAGATCAATGAGATCGTGGAAAAGATTGAGGATGGTGTCACAGAGCCTTCTTTTCCCATCGGCGCATCTTCGTTTACTTTGGAGGAATGGGAAATCTTTTTGAAACTTTTTGATAAGATAGAGGAAGAGATCAAAAAGGCAGCGGGACAGGAAGTGCCACCAGAAGAAACCGGGTTAGAAAAGGAAGAAAAAATAGAGGCGGCTGCCGATATTAATCTGACAATGCTGGTTTCCGAATCCACATCCTGTAGTTATCCCGCAGCAAGGGAAAATGAGGAGGATGTGCGCTACATTACATATTATACCCAGGACGCGATTTACTGTAAGAAAGAAGGAGAATTTGGGTATGAATGGAAGATTCCGCTCACAGAGGATACCCAGTATGATCAGGCGATGGCATTTCTTAACAATTTTGATGCCGGGGAAAATCTGACATTTGCATGCCATGAAAATTTTTGGCAGGATTTTTTCAGTGGCGCATTAGACATGGATGGTTTTATGAATTTTATGGAAACCAGAGTCAGTGGCGGCATCCCGAATTATGTCAATATCGATGGAGATACTATGTGGATCGACCGGGAGGCAGCACAGTATGCCAAATACATGAATAAACCGGGGCTGTTTAAGATTATCGCTTATACAGATGAAGAATTTTTCGCATCTGAATTGGCATTGTTATTCGACAGAAGTTGAGTGGGATTGTTTGGATACCCGGATGACAGTAGGAAATTCTATGTATCAGTTCTTCTTTTATAGGAAAAAATAAAAATAACGTTGGATGTAAGCCTTTGTTGTGCGTCCAACAACGAAAAAATGCAACATATTGTTATAATATGTTGCATTTTTGACTTGCATAAAGAATATCGGACTCTGAAAAAAATACTTAACCCCTTTTTTTAATTTTTTTGTCAAATCATAATATCGTGAAATACCTGATCCCGGTCATCCTGATCAATTCCCAGATATCGCCTGGTGATGCGATACGAGGAATGGTTATAGATATCCATCAGGACGGCAGGGGATACCCCCTGTTTCCAAGCGTAATATCCAAATGTCTTGCGCAGGGAATGGCAGCTGATATGTTCTTCCATACCGGCAGCGGTGGCGGCTTTCTTGATGATACGCCATGCCTGGGAACGACAGATATAGTGATAGGGATCGTTGCTGACGCAAAACAGATAGGAGTCTTCGGGTTGTTTGTCGTGGTACTGCATCAAGGCATCCAGCAGACAGGTATTGATAGCAATCATGGAGTGTTT
>JAUNIU010000110.1:1305-9129 GCA_030523265.1 Eubacteriales bacterium
AGTGCAATGTGTTTGCGGAAGTTTGCGGATTTTTCGTCATATACATCGATCCAGCGTAATGTAAGCATATCACTGACCCGTAATGCTGTATTAAGCCCCATGACAACCAGCAGATAATTACGCCAGTTTTGCTGTTTGTAATAATAAGTCTTAAATTCCTGCAACTTTTCTTTGTCCCGGATGGGATATGTCATATTCATATGATTTCCTTCTTTCTTATAGAATTTCACAAATTACGTTATCACATCAATCCATGATACATTGCCCTGCTGATATCGGATGGCAGATCATTTGTTTGTTGTAATGCAACTTAATATAACAAACAGTTTCCTATTGTGTGATGCAGGCGGGGGAGGTGAAAATATGCTGAGACTCACAGTGAGTCCTGAGGAGTATCTGATGATTGGTGATAACATCAAAATCATTTTTCTGGGGGGAACCAAAAATCATCTGAGAATTATGGTAGATGCGCCGAAGGAGATGAGCATCCTGCGAAGTGATGTGATCGAGCGGGACTATCCGGAAAAAGCAGATCACAGACATTATTATGAAGAGCCGGAACCACCGGCAAAATATTTGAAACCCAAACAAAAGCCGTAATGAACCGGAGGTTCATGCTATACGGCACAGACATTCCGAACGGAGTCGGGATGGGAAAACAAGGAGGTATTAATTATGATCGTACAACACAATATTACAGCAATGAATGCAAACAGAATGCTGGGACTGACCACAGGTTCCCTGGCGAAATCAACGGAGAAACTTTCTTCCGGTTACAGAATCAACCGTGCCGCAGATGATGCAGCAGGTCTGTCCATTTCTGAGAAGATGCGTAAGCAGATCCGGGGACTGTCACAGGCTTCCACCAATGCGGAAGACGGTATTTCCGCTGTGCAGACCGCAGAAGGTGCTTTGACCGAGGTACATTCTATGTTACAGCGTATGAATGAACTGGCAGTGCAGGCAGCCAATGGGACGATGTCAGACGATGACAGACAGGCGGTCCAGGATGAGATTGACAGTCTGGTCACAGAGATTGACCGTGTATCTGAGACTACCAAGTTTAACGAAATATAT
This sequence comes from Eubacteriales bacterium, assembly GCA_030523265.1. Classification (GTDB taxonomy): domain Bacteria; phylum Bacillota; class Clostridia; order Lachnospirales; family Lachnospiraceae; genus Butyribacter. Next base: position 2,383 of record JAUNIU010000110.1, read on the forward strand.
TTGCTGAAGGGCGGCAATGAAGTGACAAAGACAGTAACGGAGACTTCTCCAATGACTGCCACATTTACTGCCCTCGTGGGTGGCGAACCGACAATTTCTAAGATTTCCACTACGACATTTGGCGCAAATGCTGGTGATACCCAATGGTTTAAGAAGGATGGCACCGTAGCATTGACGGAAACGGAGATTAAGGACTTGTTGACCACAGACATAGATGGTAACGTAATTCTTAAAGAAGGTGTAGAATTATATACCGTTGCGGCAGACGAAACTGGGGAATATGGTAATCAAAAAACAGCAATCTCTCTATCAACAATCCGCAACGAGTTCGGAGCATCTGCCACAAAGGTATACAGTGATTTGGCTGGAATGACAGAAGTCAAGGAGAAAGATTTAGTAAATTTCTTTAACAACGATGGTACTTCTAAAAATCCATTGTATGCGAAGAAGGCGGATGGTACTGTTGTACAGATTGGTGCTGAGCAGATCGACAAATTTGTAACGGTTACTCCGGGAGAAACTACGGACACAGATATTAAGGTAACTGAGCCTTTGACATTTCGTTTGCATGTCGGATCAGAATCTGCTATCGCAAATAAAATTACAGTGGATATCGAGGCAATGTCGGCAAAGGGCATCGGAATAGATGGCTTAAGCGGCAAAGGTGTTGGAACAGAAGATGCTGCCACAGATGCGATTACTACAATCGGTGATGCCATCAAACAGGTTTCTTCCCAGCGTTCTAAGCTGGGTGCTGTGCAGAACCGCTTAGAGCACACCATCGCTAACCTGGACAACGTGGTAGAGAACACCACCGCAGCAGAATCCCGTATCCGTGATACTGATATGGCAGAAGAAATGGTTTCTTACTCTAAGAACAACATTTTACAGCAGGCAGGTCAGGCTATGCTGGCACAGGCGAACCAGGCAAATCAGGGTGTATTATCACTGCTTGGCTAACGTTCGGATCTTTCGCCGGATCACATGGTTTGTTTATAATATGGCATGGTATTTCAGTAGGACCGGCCGGGGAAGTGGTGACTTCCCCGGCTGGTTTTCTTGTGATTAGGAGCTGGCAAAACATGGGGAGAACTATTGTATGTGTTTGGGGAAGGTGATTGTATAGATAATTTAATATTTCGCTAATTTTTTCATAAAATTTCACATTCCTCTTAATGCCAGAACGTTTGTTTGTTATAATATAAGATAATCTTGTTTGTTTATGACAGTAGACTAAAATAATACACAAGAGAGGTTCAATCTTTGCCACTCTTTACTTTTAAATTATATTTTTCACATTCTGTCTCTAATTTAGGAAAATTTAGACACCGGTTTCTGCCCGTAAACGGCTCATTGGAAATGTACTTTTTATACAAGACGTTTGCTTTATTACATATTACTTCGCTGTTTGTCTGACACCATTCTAATTCCTGAACGCACAATCGCTTATAGTATTTGATATTTTCCCGATCTCTCTTAAAAATTAATGTATCAACAAGCTGTAATTGTTCTTCTTCAACTGGTATCATCAGATTGAAATTCAGGACCCCTAATATCCTTCCGTTTACTTCAATCTTTCAAAAATCCATGGAGTTCTTCATCTTTTTATGTTTTTCCTTTGGCGATGAAAGTGGTATGCAGTATTTATGGATACCGCAAATAATAACAATTCCAACAAAAACCCTGTTATCTTTTCCGGTCTGTGGCGAAACAGAAAGCACCTTATCATCTATATTATGTAGATTGCGGATATACTTCATATCCACCTTGTATAATTTAAAATCTGTCTGCATATTTCTCCTCGTGAAAAATGGCTATGCGTTTCCACATAGCCATTGTGTAGTAACTCCATTAGAGTTGCTAACGCTTTTAGCAGTCCACTTTGCGGTAGGACTCACCACTAATAATATAATACTACATTTCTAAAAATAGTCAACATTTTCTAAAGTTTTTTGCGTTTATGCAACTCCCAATATTTAAGAGACTATCAAGAGCGCATAGAGGGGTAGTCTCTTTTCGTGTCACAAAATTGTTTTTCAGAGTGCAATATAAAAATACCAAAACTCAAGCATCAAAATCATCTTGACATATACCCCATAGGGGTATATAATGCTGACAATGAAGATACCCCATGGGGGTATGATTAAATATAATCATTGAAACATCAATCATACGATAAACCAAGTAAGCTATGACAATGTAATAACAGGAGGCATATATGACAGAAAAAAAGGAAGAATGCTGTTGTTGTCACAAGACAAAGGAGCGTTCCAAACAGGAGTACAATGATCTGATTCACCGTTTAAACCGCATCGAGGGGCAGATCCGGGGGATTCGCGGTATGGTGGAGAAGGATGCCTATTGTACCGATATCCTGACGCAAGTAGCAGCAGCCAACGCCGCACTCAATAGTTTTAATAAAGTTTTGTTGGCAAATCACATAAAAACCTGTGTGACGCGGGATATTAAAGAGGGAAAAGAGGAAACCGTAGATGAATTAGTATCAACATTACAAAAACTGATGAAATAGCAGTATATTGATAGAAAGGATGGAAGCGATGGAACAGTATGTAGTGACGGGCATGAGCTGCGCAGCATGCAGTGTCCGGGTAGAAAAAGCGGTATCTGCGGTGCCGGGGGTGAGTTCGGTCTCCGTGAGCCTATTGACAAATTCCATGGGGGTGGAAGGAACTGCCAGCGCGGCTGATATTATACAGGCAGTGGAGGATGCGGGATATGGTGCATCACAGAAAGGCATGACGCAGGATGCAGCACAGCAGGATGGCATGACGGATGCGCTGGATGCATTGCAGGATCATGCGACTCCATTATTAAAGAAGCGTTTGGTTGCTTCCGTGATATTTTTGCTGATCCTGATGTATTTCTCCATGGGACATATGATGTGGGGATGGCCGTTGCCGACGGTTTTGGAAGATAATCATGTGGCAATGGGATTGCTTCAGTTATTGCTGACGGTGATTATCATGGTCATTAACCAGAGATTCTTTATCAGCGGTTTTCGGAGTCTGTGGCATCGGGCACCGAATATGGATACCCTGGTGGCATTAGGAGCCAGTGCAGCATTTCTCTATAGTACCTATGCATTGTTTGCTATGACAGATGCGCAGTTGCATGGAGGTACGGAGGCAGCTATGCCGTATATGCATGAGTTTTATTTTGAATCTGCCGCCATGATTCTGACTCTGATTACGGTGGGGAAGATGTTAGAATCCCATTCCAAAGGAAAAACCACAGATGCACTAAAAGGTCTGATGAAATTAGCACCCAAAACCGCCACCATTGTGCGGGATGGGAAAGAAGTCCAGGTGCCGGTGGGAGAAGTGAAGCGTGGAGATGTCTTTGTGGTGCGTCCGGGGGAAAATATCCCGGTGGATGGCAGGATCATCGAGGGCAGCAGTGCAATCAATGAATCTGCCTTGACAGGAGAAAGTATCCCGGTGGATAAAGAAGTGGGAGACACGGTATCTGCCGCCACCTTGAATCAGTCCGGATTTTTAACATGTGAGGCGACCCGTGTAGGGCAGGATACCACATTATCCCAGATTATACAGATGGTCAGTGATGCGGCGGCTACCAAGGCGCCCATCGCGAAGGTGGCAGACCGGGTGTCCGGCGTATTTGTTCCGGTGGTGATTGTTTTGGCTGTGATTACTACGGTAGTGTGGCTGCTCGCCGGACAGACGATTGGCTATGCCTTAGCCAGAGGGATTTCGGTATTGGTCATCAGTTGTCCCTGTGCATTAGGTCTGGCTACCCCTGTGGCAATCATGGTGGGGAACGGAGTGGGAGCCAGAAATGGTATCATGTTCAAGACAGCGGTATCTCTGGAACAGACGGGCAAAATGCAGATGGTAGCCTTAGATAAGACAGGAACCATTACCAACGGAGAGCCAAATGTAACCGATATTATTCCAGCAAAGGGGATCACGCAGGAAGAATTATTATATTATGCCTATGCCTTGGAGCAACGCAGCGAACATCCATTGGCAAAAGCGATCTTATTATATGGACAGGAACAACATGTAGAGCCGATAGAAGTTCGAGAGTTCGCAGCGTTACCGGGAAATGGACTTCGCGCTGTATGCGGGGATGATATTCTGGTGGGAGGGAATGCCGCCTTCATTGCTGGTCAGTCCCAGATTTCGGACAGTATCAAAAAGCAGGCAGAAGCATTGGCAGAGGAGGGCAAGACACCGCTGTTTTTTGCAAAGAATGGTGCGTTGTTAGGCATCATTGCAGTGGCAGATGTGATCAAAGAGGATAGTCCTCAGGCAGTGCAGGAATTACAGAATATGGGGATTCATGTGGTCATGTTGACGGGAGATAATGAGCGCACTGCCAAAGCCATTGGTAAGCAGGTGGGAGTGGATGAAGTCATCGCAGGCGTATTGCCGGACGGCAAGGAGACAGTGATCCGTAATTTGCAGAAGCGTGGCAAAGTGGCGATGGTGGGTGATGGGATCAACGATGCACCGGCACTTACCAGAGCGGATATGGGCATAGCCATCGGAGCCGGAACCGATATTGCCATTGATGCAGCAGATGTGGTGCTGATGAAGAGCAGATTGCGGGATGTTCCGGCAGCCATCCGCTTAAGCCGTGCCACCTTGCGAAACATTCATCAAAATCTGTTTTGGGCATTCTTTTATAATGTCATCGGTATCCCGTTAGCTGCAGGTGTATGGATTCCGTTGTTTCACTGGGAGTTAAATCCGATGTTTGGTGCGGCCGCCATGAGTTTATCCAGCTTTTGTGTGGTATCCAATGCGTTGCGATTAAATTTCTTCCGCATCCATGATGCCGGCAGAGATAAAAAAATAAAAAATCATAGATCGGAGACCATGTCAGAGGATGTGCGAACGGATCTCAATCAAAAGGAGGGCAATCGAATGAGTAAGACGATGAAAATTGAAGGAATGATGTGTGGACATTGCGAAGCTGCGGTGAAAAAGGCACTGGAAGCCTTAGAGCAAGTGGATGAGGCAGTGGTCAGCCATGAGGCAGGCACCGCAGTAGTATCCTTAAATGCGGATATTGAGGATGCTATTCTCAAGAAAACCGTGGAGGATAAGGATTATAAAGTATTGGGAATTGAGTAATTCTGTGTTTTTAGCTGATGTATCCATAAAGGAGGGGTATCGCCAGAATGGTGATACCCCTCCTTTTTTGGGGCAGGAATACAGATTTTGAAAAGAAAAATTCTGTATTGTTTAAATTGTACAAAATTAAGAATAAATTTGCTGGATTTGTCAATAGACAATGTCATTTTTGTTGATTATACTAAAATGCATAGTGATTGTTCACAGTCAATTCTTTCTATTAATATTCTGATCAATGTTATACCTTGACTTCTAAGAGTAACAAATAATCTTTCGTTTCACGAGGATTGCATCCACAGAGAATATAAATTATAATGGAGGAGTAAATGCTTATGGTGCGTAAAAAGAAAAGCAATGATAACAATACCGCAGTATATGAAAAAAGCAGTTCGAAGCGAAAACCCGTTTCAGAGAGTAGCAGTCAAGTGTACGATGATGTGATTAAGACAGAGTGTGAACGTCACACCCGCTGGTTGATACCGCTAATTAACCACTACTTTCATACAGATTATTCCGGGCATGCACAGATTGAACTGTTACGAAACGAGCATCATATCACGATACATCCGGATTTGGAGGGGCGTATTACAGATGCATATTTTCGGATTTCAGAAAATGGAAACACACAGACCTATCATCTGGAATGTCAGAGCAAAGGTGATGGAACCATGGTGATCCGAATTTTGGAGTATGATTTTCTGATTGCACTGGAAAATCTCACCAGCCGATTGGAGGCAAATCAATATAATGTTGAGATCAGACTGCCAGAAACAATGGTGATGTATCTGCGTCATTCCAATAACATGCCGGAGGAATTTCATGCCAGGATCTGTTATCACGACCAGCAGATTAACTATGTGGCCCCCATTGTCAAAGTGCAGTCCTATGAACTGGAGGAGATGGCAGAAGCGAAGTTGTATCTGTTTATTCCATTCTACTTGATGCGGTATGGTGATCTTATTCGTAAGGATCAGGATATTGACCGGGTAGAGGAAGAGGTGTTGCGTGTGCTTGCGCTATTGGAGAAACTGCGCGGCAATGGAGAAATCAGCAGTTATGAAGAAATAGAATTGCTACAGTTTACCAAGAATGTATTGGGGAAAATATCAGAGCATAGTAAAAATCAGGAAAGGTTGGTGGCGCATATGAAAGGAAATATCATTGAAACAGATGCACATCGGATCTATGCACAAGGAGAAGCACACGGAAAAAAGCAGATGCAAGAACTTGTGGAACGCAAAGAAAAGGCTTTGCAGGAAGCAGAAGAGAGAATACGACAATTGGAGATGCAGTTGAGACAGACGAAGTAACCATAATTAAATTAATAGGAAGATTTGGGGCTTTTGATCTCCGAATCATAGGAAAAAACAAAATCGTCCCGGATATATCGAGACGATTTTGTTTTTCCTATTTATACAAATACGAATTATTATTTTTCAAACGGTCCGTTTTTCAGATCTCCTCCAGTGATCCCCCTGCCAATACAGAGAAAGTCTCAAATCAGAAAATATTTGACTTTCCCCATTTTACCAAAGAATAACTCGTGGTTATCTCTGTAACCGTCTGGTTTGCCGATTATGTCTGTCCTGTGTGTCTCGTCGGAAATTTGTGCAAGGAAATCCGGCTG
>JAUNIU010000111.1 GCA_030523265.1 Eubacteriales bacterium
ATGGATGCAGTTTTCTATCCGAATATATATAAATACGAGGAGATCTTTAAGCAGGAGGGGTGGCACTATGAACTGAATGCACCGGAAGATCCCATCACCTATAATGGTGTTGTCTATAATGAGATGAAGGGAGCATTTTCATCCGAGGAGAGTGTATTGGAACGGTTTATCATGAACAGCCTGTTCCCGGATACCACCTATGGCAATGAGTCCGGGGGAGATCCGAGAGATATCCCGAAATTGTCCTATGAGGAGTATCTGGATTTCCATCGCAGATATTATCATACGGTGAATAGCTATAACTATCTCTATGGTGATATGGACATCGAAGAACGCCTTTTGTGGATGGATGCAGAATATCTGAAAGATTTTCCTGCCATCGAACTGGATTCTAGGATAGCGTTACAAAAGCCTTTTGACGGAATGAAGTATTTAGAGAAGAAATATGCAGTAGCACAGGATGCGGATTGTAGCGAAAAGACGTATTATGCGTTCGGTGTTGCTATGGATATTACATTGGATTCCAAGGTATGCCGTGCTTTTGAATTATTGTCGTATGTGTTGGCTGAACAGCCGGGTGCTCCGCTGAAACAGGCATTATTGGACGCGGGAATTGGCACAGATGTGGATGTGGATTTCTGTGATATTTTACGGCAGAGTATGTTTTCGGTATCCACCAAAAATGCCAAGCCGGGTATGCGGGATGAGTTCTATCGTATCATTCGCGAGACCTTAGAGAAGGTGGTGACAGAGGGAATCAACCGTAAGGATCTGGAGGCTGCCATCAATGGCACGGAATTTCGGGAGAGAGAGTCTGATTTTGGTGCGTATCCAAAGGGATTGCTCTATGGTATGAAGCTGATGAAAACATGGCTCTATGACGATACTATGCCATATGATGCCCTGCAATATGAGGAGTGTTACCGTTTCCTGCGGGAGCAGTTATCTACGGATTATTATGAACAGCTGGTACAAACGTATCTTTTGGATAATCCGCATGCTGTGCTGATCGAGATGATACCGGAGCCTGGGATGGCATTGCAGGTGGAGCAGGAGACCGCCAGGCAATTAGCGGAGTATAAGGCTTCATTAAGCGAGGAGGAGATCCGTCAGCTGATCGCAGATACCAAAGCTTTGAAAGCATACCAGGAGGAACCTACGCCGCAGGAAATCTTAGAAAAGATACCGATGCTTGCCAGAGAGGATATTGGTAAGAAAGTGCAGCCTTTGTATAATACAGAGAAGTGCATCGAAGGAGTAACTGCGGTACATCATGAGGTGGAAACCAATGGCATCGTCTATCTGCGCTTCCTGTTTGATGTGAAGAAGCTGGAGGATTATGTACCACAGATGAGCTTTCTATCCACATTGTTAGGGTATATGGATACGGCGAAACATGGATACCGGGAATTTGATACCGAGACAAATTTCTATACCGGAGGGATTGCTTCGGATGTGGGGATCTTCTGCCATATGGGAGACAGTGACCGATATCAGCTGAAATTTGAGGTGCGGACGAAAGTGCTGCGCAGCCAGATACAGGAAGCCATACGACTGATGGCAGAGATGATGTTCGAGACAGATTTTTCGGATGAGAAACATCTGCGGGAAGTGGTGGCAGAGAGCCGTTCCCGCTTAAAGGTACGTCTCATGTCCTCCGGTCATCAGGCATCGGCAGGCAGAGCGCTGGCAAGCGTATCCCGCAGTGCATGGCTCAATGACCGTTCGGTAGGAATGGGGTATTATGATTATCTGGTTCAGCTTGACGAGCATTTTGCGGAGGAAAAAAGGCAGTTGATCGCAGGTTGTGTGGCATTGTTACAACAAATATTCCGCAGAGAGAATATGTTGATCTCCTGTACCGGCAGTGCGGAGGATTATCAGGCAGTGGCGGAAGCGATGCCGGCATTTTATCAGGCTTTATCGGAATTTGAGCAAGAACCTGTCCGTGAAATGGGACTGCGAAAATTTGAGCCGGCACTGGAAATTGTTCGGGAAGGTTTCACTACCCCGGCAGAGATTCAGTATGTTGCCATTGCAGGCAAATTTGATCAGGTACCAAATGTCAACCATGGCGCATTGAATGTGGCGAGACATTTATTGAACTATGACTATCTGTGGAACCAGGTGCGTGTCAAGGGTGGCGCATACGGTGTGGCTTGTCGGTTTAACCGGGAAGGGGAGGGGTATTTTACTTCTTACCGGGACCCGAATCTGGGGGCGACACTGGAAGTATATCATCAGGCGGCAGAATATCTGTCCGGGTATGATGCACAGGAGCGGGAGATCACTAAGACCATCATCGGCACCATCAGTGGCATGGATACGCCATTGACACCTGCCATGAAAGGGAAACGGTCTATGTCAGCATATCTGTGCGGCATTTCAGAGGAAGCACTACAAAAGGATCGGGATCAGGTACTGGCATGTACCGGAGAAGATATTCGCCAGACGGCAGAAGTGATCCGTGCAGTTGCAGACCATGGAACGGTTTGTGTCATAGGAAACGAACAGCACATCAAGGAGGAACAGGAGCTATTCGATGAAATTCGGCCTCTGTCCTAAAAATGAGACAGAGGATGGTGCGCGACATCCGGTGTACGGATGCCGAAAGTACAGCAAAAATACTTCGGAATGGAGAAAGATATGAATCAATACAAATCAGGTTTTGTAACATTGATCGGCAGACCGAATGTGGGGAAATCTACTCTGATGAATCATCTGATCGGTCAGAAAATCGCCATCACATCCAACAAGCCGCAAACCACGAGAAACCGTATTCAGACAGTATACACCAGTGAAGAGGGACAGATTATTTTCATTGATACGCCGGGGATTCACAAGGCAAAGAATAAGCTGGGAGAATATATGGTGTCCGTAGCAGAGCGTACGTTGCGGGAAGTGGATGTGATTTTGTGGCTGGTGGAGCCTACGACGTTTATCGGTGCAGGGGAAAGGCATATTGCGGAACAGCTGCGCCGCACCAAGACACCAGTGTTTTTGGTCATTAACAAGATTGATACCGTGAGCAAGGCAGAGATCTTAACTTATATCGATGTATATAAAGATATTGTGGACTTTGCAGAGATTATCCCGGTATCCGCCCTAAAGGGAGAAAACACCGATGTGTTAATACAGTCGATGTTCCAATATTTGCCACAGGGACCACAGTTTTATGATGAGGATACCATCACCGATCAGCCGGAGCGTCAGATCGTAGCCGAGATGATCCGGGAAAAGGCTTTGCGCAATTTAAGCGATGAGATACCACATGGTATCGCGGTGGCAATCGACCAGATGAAAGAACGTCCGGGTGGAAATCTGATGGATATTGATGCGACGATTATCTGCGAGCGGGATTCCCATAAGGGCATCATCATCGGTAAACAGGGTTCTATGCTAAAAAAGATCGGCAGTCAGGCGCGTCATGATATTGAAAATTTGCTGGATTGCCGGGTAAATCTGAAACTCTGGGTCAAGGTCAAGAAAGATTGGCGGGACAGCGATTTTCTGATTAAAAACTTTGGTTATCGAAAAGCAGAAGATGAGGTGTAAGATGTTACCAGCATATTTTTACTCCTGCTAAACCATGCTAATAGCAGTAACGAAGCTGAAGCAGAGCTTCGATGGAAAGGGTATGGTAACGGAATGGATCAGGAAAAATACTGGCAGCAATTTACAAACAGTGGAAAGATCGAGGATTATCTGGCATATCGCAATGTATCCGGGCAGGATGGATATGCACAAAAGACAGACAGGGGCAAAAGGGAACATGAGAGAGAGCGTGACAGTGACTGGTATGATCGTACAGTCATCACCGATAAAGGAATATGACAGACGGGTAGAACTCCTGACCAGGGAACGGGGGAGGATATCTGCTTTTGCACAGGGCGCCAGGAGACCGAACAGCGCCCTTTCAGCATGTACCATATTGTTTACCTATGGGGAATTTCAGATATATGAGGGGCGTAGTTCTTATACGATCCAGTCAGGAACGATACATAATCAGTTTGGAGATCTGGCAGAGGACTATGATGCACTGTGCTATTGCTCCTATTTTGCGGAGATGGCAAGATATTTTACCAGGGAAAATATGGAAGCAGGGCAGGAGTTGCTGCTGATGTATGTTACGATGCGGGCGGTGATGGCAGCCAGATTATCGCTTCCCTTGATTCGTGTGGTGTATGAATTGCGCCTGATGATGATCGAGGGAGAGATATTAGAGTTGTTTCAATGTTTACATTGCGGGGAGACCAGTGCGCGCACTGTCTATCTGGCAGCGGGAGGTTTGGTGTGTGAAGCTTGTGCAGCAAAGGATTCCAGACTCAAAACCCTGTATCCCATCCGGTTAAGTGACGACGCATTGTATACATTGCAATACATTTTGACCACGGATTTATCGAAACTTTTTGCCTTTCAGGTATCCGATGCGGTATTATCGGAATTACAAAAATTCATGAAACGCTATCTTGCCCAATATTTGCCACATAGGTTTTCTACATTAGATTTTATCGAGTAGTATAATTTAGGAGTAGTTTTGCAATTTATGTAACTGGGGTTAGTCATACAAGGGAATGGAGGGAATACAGAAAATATGAAAAAGAGTTTAACAAAAGGGATGGCTGCATTATTGGTGGCAGCCTTGGTGGTGACACCAGCCAGTCCGGTATCGGCGGCTGCGAAGAAAGTAGCATTGTCTAAGAAAAAGGTGGTACTCCGAACCGGAGAAAAACAGAAAATTAAGATCAAGAATACTAAGAAAAAGGTCAAATGGAGTATTAAATCCGGCAAGAAATACATAAAACTCCAAAACAAGAAAAAAAACAGTGTGGTGATCCGGGCCAAAAAAACAGGTACCGCCAAGGTGCAGGCAAAGGTCGGCAAGAAAAAGTACATATGTAAAGTGACGGTGAAGAAAGCCAAAGCGGCACCACAGGTGCCTACCGCTACTCCATTATGGACAGCACCGCCGTCCTCGGTTCTGAATCCTACCAGCAGTCCATCCGTCGGAAAAGACCCCGACGCTACTGTGGTGCCGGTGGAAAAGGATGCGGGACAGGTAAAAGCACTACAGACTTTGATTCAGAGGATTAATCTGGATATCAAGGAAGAATCTGATGCGGAAGAGATTGCGGAAGAAGGATGGCTGGTATCTACGGATGTGGATGATACCTCCCAGTATGAGTGGGATTCTCAGGGCAATCTCAGTATGATCAACTGGGCTGGGAAAGGAATCATCGAGGAAAGTCTTTCTTTTAGCGCATTTCCGGGATTGCGGGAATTATACTGCCAGGATAATTGGATTGATAAGATTAATGTCAGTGGCAATCCGAAACTGGAAGATTTGTTTTGCTATAATTGTGGGTTGGAGTCTTTGAATGTAAATTCCAATCCGGAACTCATTGAGTTAAATTGTTATCTCAATTCCATCTCTGCGAAAGACTTTAAGTATAATAAATGTACAAAGTTACAGACGCTCCGGTGTGGCTGGAATAATGAATTAAACAGTATCAACGTTTCTAACATGCCGGATCTCAAGACATTGGAATGTTCGGATAGTGCCATCGCCACCACAATCGATGTCAGTGCCAATGAGAAGTTAGTGGAGTTGAATTGCAGTGGCAATGATGAGATGGGGAAGTATAATGCTCAGTTAATTGTCAGCAATAATCCTATGTTAAAGACATTGAATTGTTCTGACTGCAAACTGACCAGTCTGGATATCTCCAGTGACACTGCTCTGGTGACATTAAATTGTTCCGGTAATGCTTTGAAGTCCCTAAATACGGACAATAATACGCTGTTACAGACATTGGACTGTGGCTGGAATGGGAATACTCTGTTGGAGGAACCGCCAGAGGATGGAGAGGATGACGAAACTACCGGAGGGGATGATTTCGTGGATGACGGGACAGATGCCGATGGCACGGGAACAGACACCGGAGCTGATGAGGAAGATCTGTTAGGGCAGTCTGTTACATTGCAGATGGATGTCTCTAAGAATACGAATTTGACCAAATTAATATGTTCCGGGAATGGGCTGTATTCGCTGGATGTGAGTAACAGTCCGGAATTGGCGTATCTGGACTGTAGTGATAATTATCTGAAGGTTTTGGATATCCATAATAATACCAAGTTATCCATATTAAATTGCAGAGATAATTCTCTGACATCGTTAAATATTGGGGCAAATCCGTTATTGTGGGACAGTACCACTTTGCAGTATGACGAAGGCGTATCAATCATTCAATCGTAGTGTCAGGGTGAAGGGGAGATAGACGAAGTAATATAATCAAGGCAATAATCAAAGTAATGCATTCCGCAACTTGCGTGCAGCCGCCGGGTGTAAGCAGGCTTGCGCCCAGTCAGTGTTGGGCATGGGAATGAATGTCAGGGAGGATGGAAATGAAACAACAGGAAATACAGGAAAGTATAGCACAGTTACATAAGGAAGTGACCAAAGTAATTAAGGGCAAGGATGAGGTGGTCAGCAAAGTGATCATAGCCATCATGGCAAGTGGTCATATTCTGTTAGAGGATGTACCCGGATTAGGTAAGACTACTTTGGCAATGTCTTTTTCCAAGGCGTTGGGATTTGCCAATAAGCGAATCCAGTTTACTCCGGATACCATGCCAAGTGATATCATGGGTATGTCTATTTATAACGAAAAAACCAGTGATTTTGAATATTCGGAGGGAGCCGCTGTAAATTGTAATCTATTGCTGGGGGATGAGATCAACCGTACTTCCTCCAAGACCCAATCTGCATTATTGGAAGCTATGGCAGAGGGGAAAGTAACGGTGGATGGTAATACGCATATCCTGCTGAAACCTTTCATCGTCATGGCTACACAGAATCCCATCACCAGTGGAGGGACGCAGCCACTGCCGGATTCACAGTTAGACCGATTCATGGTGCGGTTATCCATGGGATATCCAGATGCAGAAAACCAGTTGGCGATATTGAAAAATATATCTTCACAGGATCAGTTGTCAGTGATCGATTCGGTATTGACAGCCGGGAAAGTGGCAGAGATTCAGGACTACATCAAGAATCTGGAGGTCAGTGATGAGGTATATCTGTACATGATTCGTCTCTGTGAAGCGACCAGAGAGGACAGTCAGGTGGAGTTGGGCATCAGTCCGCGTGGTGTCGGCGCATTGGCACAGATGGCAAAATCTCATGCGGTATGCGATGGCAGGGATTATGTGACACCGGATGATGTAGAGAGCGTTGTCTATGATTGTCTGGCACATCGTCTGTTCTTGTACACTAAGGCGAAGCGAGAAGGGGTCACGGCAAGTGCGGTATTGTCCCGAATCTTGCAGTCTGTGGAGAAACCGAAGTTACTGAGACCGCTCTCTTAATGAAAGGGAATGGATATGAAGGGAAAAATTTATTATGCAGTGATTCTGCTGGTGACGTTTCTGCTGTTTTTCTGGACCAATGTGCAGACTGCGTTTTTCTTTTTGATTCCGATGGTGCTGCTGGTGCCTGTCTCCATATTGTTAAACATGGTGACAGCCAGTAAGCTTCGGATACGGGTATCGGTGGAGCGTAACATGCAGGCAGAAGTGTCTGACCAATTAAATGTCATTCTTCGGATACAGAATCGCTCGTATCTGCCAGTGTTTCATCTGAAATTTGCCGGTGCTATCAAAAATCTGCTGACGGGTACCGAAGAGCCTCTGTATTATGATACCTCCATTGCACCGAGAGGGCGCAAGGAGTATGTGTTTTCTTTGCAGAGTGATTATTGCGGCAGGATGGACGGTGATGTGACATGGGCCAGAGCTTACGATTTTCTGGGGCTGGCTTATCGCAATATTCCATATCAGTGTGAGGGGAACTGTTATGTTTATCCGGTGCCTGTCTATTCTGATGTGGCAGAGATCTGTAAACACCTACAGGAGGAACTGGATGTCACAGACCGTTATATGAATCGCAAGGGAAATGACATCACCGAGATTTTGGATATTCGCGATTATAGGAAGGGAGACAACATCAAGAATATTCATTGGAAATTGTCGAAGAAGCTGGGGCATAAAGTGGTGCGGGAACTGGATATGCCCGCCAATCAGGACATCATTTTGTTTTTTGCACTTTCTCCGGCAAACCAGTCAGATCCGGCATGGAGAGACCGGGTTGCCAGGGCGGTGATCGGTGTGATCGAAGAATTATTGCAGGTTCAGATGAATCTGGATGCCGTATTGTTTGCGGAGAATGAAACCAGGTTAGGCACCTACAGTATCGAAGGAAATGAGTCAAAAGAATGGTATGAGCATATTTTGCTGGATGGTGATATCAGTTTTGATCCCAAATGTGTGGATCGGTATATTCAAAACCATCATGTGTTAGGACGGTATTCATCTGTGATTCTGGTAACAGATGGAGAATTGGATATGGGGTTTGATGCGCCAAATCTGATTCAGATCACACCGGACGAGTAGAGAGGAGAGGCCGTTATGGAGCAGATAAAACAATACCAGAGTGGTTTTCATATAATCAGGGATCATGGACGGTTGGTGGGACGGAAAGTCACGCCGTTCCTGTTGAATCTGGTAACGGTGGGCAGCATGATGTATTGCGTTCAGAGCGCGTTTTATCCCGATGTCACTTATGTACCGATGGTGTCAGCTGTGCTGTTGGTGAGCCTGCTGCTGTTTGTCCTGGCGGACAAAGACCGATGGCTGCTGATGGGACTGGGAGGATGCCTGGTGGCAGCCGTCCTGGTGGCTGGTGTATTGTATCCGGCATGGAAGGCAGGAGGTCTGGACTTTCTGAATCGTATATTGGTGCGTTACAATTATGTTACCGGGTTAGCCTATGATTACTTTGATACCTCTTTTTATGACAATATACCGATGGGAGTGATCCTGTTTTTTGCCTGGCTGTGTGCCTGTATCACGCTTTATTTAGGACTTATGATACATAGACAGCATCCGGTTTTGTTGTTATTTTGCTGGCTTCCGGTCA
>JAUNIU010000112.1 GCA_030523265.1 Eubacteriales bacterium
TCAAGCCTAGTTGTCTGGCATGGAATCTGCAATTCCAGCCGGATTTCCTTGCACAAATTTCCGACGAGACACACAGGACAGACATAATCGACAAACCAGACGGTTACAGAGATAACCAAGAGTTATCCTTAAAAAATGGGGAAAGTCAAATTCCTTTTTCGTTGCAAGGAAACTTTGGTTATGATATTATGATAAACAGACCGAACAAGCTTGCTTGTGATGAGATAACCAGATCAGGAGCCGAAGTATCCTGATCGTATGACAGGTATGCAGTAGGAAAGGTGACATTTGGCAAGTAGCAGAAATGGAGGGAAATAAGATATGAAGAGAGTTGGTTTTTTGACAAGTGGTGGTGATTGCCAGAGCTTAAATGCAACCATGCGTGGCGTGGCGAAAACACTATATCATACCTATCCGGATATTGAGATTTATGGTATTTTGGAAGGGTATAAGGGATTGATCTATGGCAATTACCGCAAGCTGGAACCGCGTGATTTCTCTGGTATTCTGACAGAAGGTGGTACGATCATTGGTACCTCCCGTCAGCCTTTTAAGAAAATGCATACACCAGATGAAAATGGTCTGGATAAAGTGGAGGCCATGAAGTCTAATTATAAGAAATGGAAACTGGATTGTCTGGTGATCATGGGCGGTAATGGTACCCACAAGACAGCGAATCTGCTGAGTGAGGAAGGCTGTAATGTGGTGACTTGTCCAAAGACCATCGATAATGATATCTGGGGAACGGATATTACCTTTGGTTTTCAAAGTGCAGTCAATATTGCCACAAATGCCATTGACTGTATTCATACTACAGCCGCTTCTCACGGACGTGTCTTTATCGTGGAAGTCATGGGGCATAAGGTGGGATGGCTGACATTACATGCGGGTATCGCGGGTGGTGCAGATATTATTTTGCTTCCGGAGATTCCGTATGATATTAATTCCGTGGTGGAGGCGTTAGACAAGCGTGCCAAAGAAGGCAAGCGGTTTTCTATCCTGGCGGTGGCTGAGGGTGCCATTTCCAAGGAAGATGCTGCCTTGACGAAGAAGGAATTGAAGGCAAAGAGAAAACAGTCTCCATATCCATCCATTTCTTATCAGATCGGCAAGGAGATTGAAGAACGTACCGGACAGGAGGTGCGCATCACGGTGCCTGGGCATATGCAGCGTGGCGGGGAGCCTTGCCCATATGACCGCGTATTATCCAGCAGATTAGGCTCTGCGGCAGCACAGTTAATCATCGAAGGAAGATATGGTCACATGGTGGGTATGGTCGATGGAGAGACAGTACCGGTGCCATTATCCGAGGTAGCAGGTAAATTAAAGATGGTAGATCCAAATTCTTCTATTATTAAAGAAGCGAAGGGATTAGGACTTTGCTTTGGAGACTAAAACAGAAAAGCAGATCAAGTGAATGAAAGAGGGATAACGATGTCTTATACGGCATTATATCGTAAATTCCGTCCCAGTGGATTTCAGGAGGTCAAGGGACAGGATCATATAGTAACAACTTTACAGAATCAGATCAAGAACGATCGGATCGGACATGCCTACCTGTTTTGTGGTACCAGGGGAACCGGTAAGACCACGGTGGCTAAGATATTAGCCAAGGCGGTGAATTGTGAACATCCGGTGGAGGGTGGACCCTGTGGAGAATGTGAATTGTGCCGGAAAATCAGTGCACAGACTTCCATGAATGTGGTGGAGATCGATGCGGCATCCAATAATGGTGTGGGCAATATCCGTGACATTATTGAGGAAGTGCAGTATTCCCCTACGGAGGGGCGTTTTAAGGTCTACATTATTGACGAGGTGCATATGCTGTCTACAGGAGCATTTAATGCACTATTGAAGACATTGGAGGAACCGCCTTCCTATGTGATTTTTATTCTGGCAACCACGGAAGCGCACAAGATACCGATAACTATTTTGTCCAGGTGCCAGCGATATGATTTTAAACGGATATCTATTGATACCATTGCTGCCAGATTGCAGGATCTGGTTGACAGGGAGCAGGTGCAGGCAGAAGAAAAGGCACTGCGTTATATCGCCAGGACAGCAGACGGTTCCATGCGTGATGCCCTGAGTTTGCTGGATCAGTGCATTGCCTTTTATCTGGGGCAGGAGTTGACTTATGACAGGGTTTTAGAGGTCTTAGGTGCGGTGGATACGGAAGTGTATAGCCGTATGTTTCGGCAGGTCCACGCACATAATCCGGTGGGATGCTTGGAGATCATAGATGAGATGATGACAGCCGGGCGCGATTTGCACCAATTTGTCAATGAATTTATCTGGTATCTGCGGGGATTGCTGCTATTGGATGCGTCGGATCAGGGGGCGGATATGTTAGATGTTTCCACCGAGCGTTTGGCACAGATGCAGGACGAGGCGGGTATGACAGAAGTGGATCAGTTGATCCGCTATATTCACATCCTGTCAGACCTGTCAGGACAGATCCGGTATGCAACACAAAAACGTGTCCTGGTGGAAGTGGCATTGATCAAACTTTGCAGACCTCAGATGGATGCGGTGCAGGACTTGACTACCGTTTTAGGACGTTTGGAGCAACTGGAACAGCAGATGGAGGCAGGTATTCCGGTGACGCAGGGAGAGTACACAGGACAAGCCGGCGGAGGGCAAATGCCGGATACAGCATCACAGGAACCGGAAGAACCTAAGATCATCCCCAAGGCAGTGCCGGAGGAGGTGCGTCAGATCGTTCTTCGTTGGAATGAGGTCATCCGCGGATGTGACCGTGTAGAGCAGACCATGTTAGCAGAAGCGAAAAAGGTAGTGGGGGACGACGGTACGCTGATTTTGCAATTTACAGATGCGGTGAGTGAGAGTTATTTTTCACGGGACGATGGTAAGCAGTTAGAGGCACTTCACACGGTGATACAAAATCTGACAGGGTTGGATGTGCCTGTGCAGACACGGACAATGGATGCCCAGATGGATGCACGGTATGCGGATCTGTCGGAAGTGATTCATTTTGAAGAGATGGAGTATAAATAAGGAGGATATAATCATGGCAAAAAGAGGAGGATTTCCAGGTGGTGCGATGCCTGGTAATATGAACAATTTGATGAAGCAGGCGCAGCGCATGCAGCGGCAGATGGAAGAAAAATCCAAAGAGATGGAGGAAAAAGAGTGGGAAGCTACCGCAGGCGGTGGTGCTGTGACGGTGAAAGTATCTGGCAAAAAGGAGATTACTTCTGTCAAGTTAGCAGAAGAAGTGGTAGATCCGGATGATATTGAGATGTTGGAGGATCTGATCATGGCAGCCACCAATGAAGCATTGCGCAAGATGGAAGAGGATAATGCGGCGATGATGCAGCAGTTGACTGGTGGTCTGGGCGGAATGTTTGGTTAAGCAGGATGATATAAGACGGAACAGGTGGCCTATTGACGCCATTGTGCCAGGGAGGAAGGCAAGGAGGAAAAAGGCATGGATGTGTATAGTTCGCAGATCACGAACCTGGTGGAACAATTATCACATTTACCAGGGATTGGTGCGAAATCTGCCCAGCGTCTGGCGTTTCATATTCTGAATATGTCGGAGGAGCAGGTGGCAGGATTATCTGGTGCCATGATGTCGGCGAAGAAAAATGTAAAGTATTGCAAGGAATGTTGTACCTATACCGATGGTGAACTGTGTCCGATTTGCGCAAATCCCAAACGCGACCACAAACAGATCATGGTGGTGGAAAACCCCAGAGATTTAGCGGCATATGAAAAGACGGGGAAATATGAAGGCGTGTATCATGTGCTGCATGGGGCGATATCGCCTATGGCAGGGATCGGTCCCAAGGATATCCGGTTATCGGAACTGATGGTTCGCTTGCAGAAAGATGTGGATGAGGTGATCGTTGCCACGAATAAAAATTTGGAAGGTGACACCACAGCAACCTATATCAGCAAGCTGATTAAGCCGTTGGGGATACGGTGCAGCCGGATTGCCAGCGGGGTGCCGGCGGGAGGAGATTTGGAGTATATTGATGAAGTGACGTTATATCGTGCTCTGGAGGGCAGAGTCGATCTGTGATCAGCATTGCTGCAAAATGTTTACTATACTGTCACTGACAAAGTCAGATAATTCTACAACTGTAGATAAATGAGTGGTTTGCAGGATCTGGTTCAGGTCTGCACCGTTACCGGTGTTTACGATGCCCGTGATATGCGCATCCCCCACAGCAGGAAGACGTTTGCCCACGCCGATACCAGGTGTTAAAGGACCATGGCCAAGCGTGACATAGCCAATGTGTTTCTGGATGCCGAGGGAAGCATCAATGGCAATAATATAGGGGTACGCGTGGTTTTGGTAAATGAGGTTCACCGTCTCTGACAAATTCATGGCATGTACTGGTTTGGACAGAGAACCATAGACAAAGAGTGTATGAGTAAGCACTCTTTTTTTATTTTTAAATTGCTGAATGTTTTGTCCAATCAGTGGTCCTAATGCGTCACCGGTGGCGCGGTCAGAACCAATACACAAAAAGACCAGAGGTCTTTGTGCTGCGAAAGCCTTTTTGAAATGGGAAATGAGAATACCGGAAAATTTCTGTTTGGCTTTGGGATCCTGCGTATCGTAATAATGGATCGTATTTGGATCTTGTTTGGTAAAAAACATGGCGGACTCCTTTATTCGTCAAGATATTGTAATATCAGTATTCCCCGATTTTTGATGCTTAATCGTCGAAATTTCGTGAAGGAAAGGAAAACACGCTACAATGCTTCGACAGGCTTCGTAGAGGAGATATGCTACGATCGACAGGTCAAGTTTGTGAGAATGATTGGCGCTTTCGAGCAGACCGAATCGTGCAGATTTGAACCGTGGGTTGGTGGATATGCAAAGAATGGAGAGGTGTAGAAGCAGATGGAACAGGAAGTTAAGAAAAATTATAACTATCGTCGCCTGCCGGAAAATATCAGACAGATCGGAGAGATCACCGGACAACGCAGAGTATACATGGAAGATTATGTACTGACCTATATCAGACGGGTGTTTGAGGATAAACGGGAAAATAGTATCGTTGTATTTATTGGTTGTGATGGAAAGGAAGAGGCAGCAGGCAGTCTTTTTATCTATGGTGCGCTGGAAATTCCGATGGATACAGACAGCATTCACATGGAAGAGGCGCAGTGGGAGGATATATATCGTGAGGCTTCCCGGTATTTCCCGGGTGGACGAGTTCTGGGATGGGGCTGTGGGGTCAGCATATGGAATAGTCAGATTGATCATAAAGTGCGCACAATGCAGGAAGAGCAGTTTGCGGATACGGGACGGATATTATTTCTGGCAGATTTATCTGAGCGCGAGGAAAAGGTTTTTCTGTATGATGAGCAGGCATTTGAGGAGCTGACCGGATATTTTATTTACTATGAGCGCAATCCCCAGATGCAGGATTATATGTTGCGGGAACAGCAAAAGGAGAACAGCTTCGAGTCTGATTATGCGGATGAAGTGACCCAGACTATCCGCACTGTGATACATGCCAAAAAGAGCAGACAGGAACGGTTGCACTATCTTGCCTATGGAATGGCTGGGGTACTGGTTATCATGGTTTTGCTCGGCGCCAATCTGTTGGTGCAGAGTCTTGCCAGGATCAATTCGTTGGAAAAGACCATTGAAACGTTATCCGAATATGTGGCGGAAGCCAGACAGGATACCTCTTCCGAGATCGTCATTTCCCGTGCATTGGAATCCGAGAAACCGAATGCCACGGAGCAAGCCGGATCTGCTACGGCGACTCCGGAACATGTGGCATCGACTGCTGGTCCGGCAAAATCACCGGTTCCGGCGGGAGCTGCGAACTCTGCTGCGGTATCCCCCAGTGCTTCTCCCGCCAGTCCCACCGCCAGCGCCACACCCCTTCCCATAGGGACTGCCACGAATATACCAGCGATAGCGCCGAGTCCTACAGCAGCGTCTGCTACCGGGACAAGCACATCTGCTGCAGGGAAAAGTGCGGATGGGAAAGGGACGTCACAGGCTGTGGTTGCCGGAGGCGTGGATCGCATTAAGCGCAGCTATATTGTGCGCAAGGGAGATACCCTGAGTCAGATAGTATGGAAACAATACCATTCCTTTCGTTATATGGACCGTGTCCTGCGGGTAAACCAGATTGAGGATTCAGATCGGATCTATGAAGGGCAATGCATCCTGTTGCCGGATCCCTGACAGGGCGGCAGAAATCTAAGAAATTTGAAAAAGGCGGTGCATCTTACTCCAAGATGTGATATGATAAGATATTGTAACAATAACTCAGTTGTAACAATGACGCAGGTGGGAAACAGGTTGTTTTGACATCCTGCGCCCAATGATACGTAGGCAGAATGGAGACAAGATGGAGAGTTTGGTAGGACGTTCCCAGGATGTGCTTGTGATGGAAGAGCGACGTCGCAGACGCAGAAAAATCATATTGTCATGTTTCGGAGGCATTGCGATTGCAGCACTCATTCTGGTAGTTTTAGTAAATCAATATATCAATCATCGATACAATAATTACCGCGTGGAGCAGTCAATTTCTGTGAAAAATAGTAATACGATGCAGTATCAGCCCTATGCAGGAGGGGTCATCAAATACAGCAGAGATGGTGTGTCAGCGGTGAATGCTTCCGGCAAAGATCTCTGGAATGGCAGCTATGATATGGATCATCCAGAGGTGGATATTTGTGGAACCAGTGCAGTGGTGGCGGATATCGGGGGAAAGATTTTATACGTATATACGGAAAAAGAAAAAGGTATAGAGATGGCAATGGATTATAAGATCCTGCAGGCAAGGATATCGGAACAGGGAGTGGTGGCTGTGATGTTGGAGGATACCGCTTCTAATATGATTCATGTCTATGATCCCTATGAAGATAAATTGCTGGTAGAGATCCCTACCAATGTGGAAAAGGGATATCCGGTGGCGATGGACATATCTCTGGATGGTACCAGTGTGGTGGTGTCCTATGTCTGTGTGACAGGGGGGATCGTAGAGAGCCGTGCTGCCTTTTATAATTTTACCAATGTGGGAGAAAACACAAATTGTCTGGTGGGTGCACAGGAGTATAAGGACCGTGTGGTATCCGAGGTGCAGTATCTTGATGACTCCCGGGTGTGCCTGTTCCATGAAAAAGGGTATAGTATCTGGGGAAATCTCAAGAAACCCGCAGAGGTAGCCAAGCAGGACTTTAAGAAAGAGATAGTAAGCGGGTTCTGTGCTACGGATTATGTGGGGGTGGTACTGGCAGATGCCGGGGAAGAACAGGGGCAGATGAAAGTATATAATCTCAAAGGAAAAGAGGTTATGAGCCGTAAGATTTCGACGGAGTATACCCATATCGCCATGTCTGGCAAAGAGATTCTGGTAAATACAGCCACAGATTGTAGTGTCTATCTGGTCAATGGAGTTCAAAAGTGGAAATGCTCTACCAAAAAGAAAATTTTACATTTTTTCCCGGCGGAGGGAATGAACCGATATTTTTTGATCACAGATAATGGCATTGAAAAAATTAAATTAAAAAATAAATAAAAAGATTCTTGACAAAGGCACGCGACCTGGTTATACTGAGGAAGTGTGCTTTTTTGCGCTCTTTTTTGGTGCGCAGGCAGATATGTTTTAATAGTGATACGAAACGATATCAGTGGGAAGCACAGCAATCAACAGAAACAAAAATTTTAGGAGGTGAAATTAATGCCAACATTTAACCAGTTAGTAAGAAAGGGAAGAAAGGTTTCTACCAAGAAGTCTAATTCTCCAGCACTTCAGTACACTTACAACTCTCTGAATAAGAGAACGGTAGCACAGAGCTCACCACAGAAGAGAGGTGTATGTACAGCTGTTCGTACTGCTACCCCTAAGAAGCCGAACTCAGCTCTTAGAAAGACAGCCAGAGTACGTCTGTCTAACGGTATCGAGGTTACAAGCTACATTCCGGGTGAAGGTCATAACCTTCAGGAGCATAGCGTTGTGCTGATCCGTGGTGGTAGAGTAAAGGATCTGCCTGGTACGAGATATCATATCGTACGTGGTACACTGGATACTGCCGGTGTGGCTAACAGAAAGCAGGGCCGCTCTAAGTACGGTGCTAAGAAGCCTAAGAAATAATTCACTAATTTGGGGAAGTGCCGGATTAATTTTCACTGATTAACCTGGTGCGGACACTAAACTATTGTGAGTACCGATGAATTAATGACTAGCAATACATGAGAGGCAGTGTCGGCTGTCTGTGTTGCTAAATAATGTTAAGGAGGGAAGTAACGTGCCACGTAAAGGACATATTCAAAAGAGAGACGTGTTAGCAGATCCTGTTTACAATAACAAGGTTGTGACAAAGCTGATCAACAACATCATGTTAGATGGTAAGAAGGGTGTTGCACAGAAAATTGTTTATGGCGCATTCGAGATCGTAGCAGACAAGTCCGGTAAGGATGCTGTTGAAGTATTTGAAGAGGCTATGAACAACATTATGCCACAGCTGGAGGTAAAGGCTAGACGTATCGGTGGAGCAACCTATCAGGTGCCGATCGAGGTTCGTCCAGACAGAAGACAGGCTCTGGCACTTCGTTGGTTGACTCTGTTCTCCCGTAAGAGAGGCGAGAAGACGATGAAAGAGAGACTGGCGAATGAGATCTTAGATGCTGCGAATAATACTGGTGCAGCGGTTAAGAGAAAAGAAGATATGCACAAGATGGCAGAGGCCAACAAGGCATTTGCACATTATCGTTGGTAATACAAAGAGAGTTTTTATATTTGCTGTGCATTTGCAGAGCAAAGAGAAAACGACACTTTGTGCCATGCATATGTATAAATAAGTTAGGAGGAAAAGAGTCTTGGCTGGAAGAGAATATCCACTTGATAGAACGAGAAATATCGGTATTATGGCGCATATCGATGCTGGTAAGACCACATTGACTGAGCGTATTCTGTATTATACCGGTG
>JAUNIU010000113.1 GCA_030523265.1 Eubacteriales bacterium
TGAGCATTTTGGTTATCGACAATTTCTCGTAACATTTCACGAATCATGTTTAACATAAATATCACAAAAATGGTTGACTCACCTGCTGTATTTGAATCATTAATAGCAGTATAATAATCATTTTGATTTTCATGAATCATAGTTTCTATCGGTAACCACGCAAAAAATGCTTTCCAGTTCTGTAATATTAATGTGTGCCACAATCTGCCGGTTCTTCCATTCCCATCAGCAAAAGGATGAATAAACTCAAACTCATAATGAAATATGCAGGATTTCACAAGCGGATGCATATTAGAACTTTTAAGCCATACAAATAATTGGCTGATCAAGTCCGGTACGTAATTTGCCGGAGAGCCTGCATGAATCAAATTATGATTCTGATCGTACACGCCTGCGTTCTTACTACGAAATACACCTGCCTCTTTTACCAAACCTTCCGTCATCAGTTTATGAGCTTTCAACAAATCCTCTACGGAATACATGTTTAATCTTTGCAGTTGCTCATATGCCTCATAAGCATTTTTAACTTCCCTAATCTCCGCTAATGGTGCCAAAACCCGCTTCCCATCAATTACATCTGTTACCTGGTCAAGTGTCAAAGTGTTTTGTTCTATCGCAAGTGATGAATAGATTGTTTTTATTCTATTTTCACGGCGTAGCTTTGGATTGGTGGACAGATTATCATGTGCGGATATTTGCCCTACCAATTCACCGATTTCAATTACCATATTCATAATTTCATCCGTCATCGTAAATGGCGGTTCATATTTCTCTGACATGATATATCTTCTCCTGTTTTCTTCTTTGCGAATCAGACCAGTTCACCCTTTTACTATAACCTTGTTTCCTATTTATTACAAGTTCCGGATTCGTGTTTTCCGGGATTACCATACCGAAAAACACAAGAGGAATTTGACAGGAAAATGGAAAGGGAATTTCAGATTGAAATACCTTGTAGTAATATAGTATAATGATCTAGATAACTTTTTGGGTGAATATATATAGAAAGTATCATGACAGTAGATAATGACGCATAGAATGGAGTTTATATTATGATTAAGAAAATTGATTTATCCGGAAACTGGGATTTTGCTTTAGATGGAGACAAAATCGGTATTCAGGAGCAGTATTACCAATCGCTGCCGGGAAATGATACCATCGCTTTGCCGGGTACTACTTCCATCGCGCAAAAGGGAACACCTTCCGATGTGAAAGAGACCGGTTTTTTGACAGACCCTTATTTATTCGAGGGATATGCCTGGTACCATAAAGAAATCCAACTGGACAGGGATTGCCACGGCAAAAATATTTTCCTGCATTTGGAGCGGACCCGTCTGACCAAGGTATGGATAAACGATACTCTGGTGGGAGATCAGGACAGTCTCACGACCCCACACCACTATGATCTCACTCCATATATTACAAAAGACCGCTTCCAGCTGACTATTCTGGTATCGAATGTGGACTATCCTACCAAGGGTGGTCATCTGACCTCCCCGGATACCCAGACCAACTGGAATGGTATCATCGGTGAAATTTCCTTACATATTTGTGATGAGATCTATATTGAACAGATCAAAACCTATCCGGATATTGATACAAAAACCGTCCGGATCGAGATACATACCAACAACACATCCCAGACCGGACGAAACCTGTCTGTATGCGCCAAAGCGTCTCTGGTGGATCTCAACGGAGATACCGGAGTGACAACTAAGCCGGAATATTTTCAGGACATCTTTTTCCCGGTGGGCAGGGGAACAGAAACCGTTACTTATGCATTGGGAGATGATGCGGTGTTGTGGAGTGAGTACAGTCCCGTAGTCTATGCTCTGACACTGACGATCCCGGGAACGGATGAAGTCTCCACCACAACTTTTGGTCTGCGCAGGTTCTCCACCACGGAAACGGAATTTCTGATCAACGGAACGCCAACCTTTCTGCGTGGAAAACATGATGGCTTGATCTTCCCTATGACAGGGGCTGTTCCTACTTCCGTAGAAGAATGGATGCGTGTGATGAAGATATCCAAATCCTATGGCATCAATCATTACCGTTATCACACCTGCTGTCCGCCGGATGCCGCTTTTGTGGCTGCCGATCTGTTGGGAATCTACATGGAACCACAGCTTCCATTTTGGGGAACTCTGACCGCACCTGGTGAGGAAGGGCATAACGAAGAGGAACAACAATATCTGATCACAGAAGGATTCCGCATGATGGAAGAATTTGGCAATCATGCTTCCTATTGTATGATGTCACTGGGTAATGAACTCTGGGGAAGCAAGGAGCGCATGGCTGAGATCATTACAAATTACAGAAAAGCAGACAACCGCCATCTATATACACAAGGTTCCAACAATTTTCAGCACACACCTGTTTTACTGCCAGAAGATGATTTCTATGTGGGGGTACGTTTCAGCAAGAACCGTCTGATTCGTGGATCTTATGGCATGTGCGATGCCCCTCTGGGACATATCCAATGGGGAGAGCCATCCACTAACCATAATTATGATGAGATGATCTACCCAACCAAAACCGAAGATAGCGGTAACGATGGTGCCGAAGAAATCGAGATTCAGTATGGTACCGGGGTGAAAAAAGTAAAGGCGGCACA
Organism: Eubacteriales bacterium; assembly: GCA_030523265.1. Taxonomy (GTDB): domain Bacteria; phylum Bacillota; class Clostridia; order Lachnospirales; family Lachnospiraceae; genus Butyribacter. Next base: position 2,618 of record JAUNIU010000113.1, read on the forward strand.
GGGCGAGGGTGCACTGATTCCGCATATTCCTGTGGTATCCCATGAGATCGGACAGTTTGCGGTGTATCCAAACTTCCGGGAGATCGAGAAATATACGGGTGTCTTAAAGGCACGGAACTTTGAAGTATTCCGCGACCGCCTGGAGGAAAAGGGAATGTTAGACCAGGCAGATGATTTCTTCTATACCAGTGGTAAGTTATCCGTACTCTGCTACAAAGAAGAATTAGAAGCGGCTGCCCGCACCAAACGTCTGGCAGGTTATCAGATATTGGATATTCAGGATTTCTCCGGACAGGGCACTGCATTGGTGGGTATCCTGGACGCCTTTATGGACAGCAAGGGACATGTGACCCCGCAGGAATGGGCAGGCTACTGTTCTGACCGCATCCTGCTGGCACAGTTTGAGAAATACGTGTATTCTGCCGGAGAAAATCTTCATATGGATATGGCGATCCGTTATTATCATCCGGATAAACTGGTGGATAAACAGTTACATTGGGAACTGGTGGATACCCTGGCAGATCAGATCGCTGCACAGGGCGATGTGCCGATCCCGGATGGCGCCTTTGATCTGGTCTCTTTAGGCGGTGTGGACTGTACGTTACCAGACGTGGCAAAAGCAACCGTATATACCTTAAACATTACGGTACCGGGTACCGATATGAAGAACACCTATGAGTTGTACTGCTATCCAGATGCAGAGACACCAGATCTCTCGGTATCTACCGTCGGAGAGGGCAATCACCAGGTATCCCTCACAGCAGACTACGCAGAAGCCACAAAGTTATTAGCAGAGGGGAAACGCGTTCTCTATCTGCCAACGGAACTCAACGAGGCGATCGAAGGATTTTACTGTACCGACTTCTGGTGCTATCCGATGTTCCGGGATATCTGTGAGTGGATGAAAAAACCTGTGGCTGTGGGTACCATGGGACTGTTGGTTCAGAAGAATCACCCGGCGCTGGCTTCTTTCCCAAGCCATAAATACTCTACTCCACAGTGGTATCAGATCGTATCTCACAGCGATTGTGCGATCCTGGATGAAGCCACGGATAAGACATACCGCCCGATCGTTCAGATGGTGGATAATTTCGAGCGTAATCACAAATTAGGCATCCTCTTTGAGGGAAAAGTCGGCGATGGTAAGTTGATGATTTGTACCAGCCGTTTGAGCGAGATCGCAGATCGTCCGGAGGTGAAACAGTTTGCAAAATCTATTCTGGATTATGTCACCTCAGATGCCTTTGATCCGCAGCAAACGCTGGATATGAAGATGTTACAGAAAACCTTTGTAAAATAGGGAATACCAATCTCACGGAGCGTTTTGATTATACCAGAGAATTTCCTTTACGAAACACAAAGTCAACACAAAAAATGCCACAGATAACCATAATTTTATCCGGTTATCTGTGGCTATTTTATTCATTTCATATATTTAATCCTGCTTCACATTTTTCCCACACACCATATCCGCCATCACCAGCAGGAGCACTGCCAGAACCAGACAGACCGCCACCGCAGCACCTGCCTTGCCAAAAAAGATCACATTCTCTTTTTCCTTTTCCCAAGCAGTATCAATCGTATATAACACATAATCCGTTGATACCTTTTGCTTCTCACAGATATCTTCCAATGCCTTCTTTGCCGCCTGGCTATAGGCAATCTTTTGTCCCAACGGCAACGATACCTCGCCCGGATGTTTCGCAATCTTCTTGGCGATCCCCCGGTTCATCTGCGCCAGTATCTTGGTGCCATCCTCCAGCTCGATGATGTAGTACGGACTGTAGTTGGCAGAATAATCAATGACCTGCGTCTGTGTTTCTGCCCGTCTGCGCCCAGTGGTACCATTTTTCTTGCGATTATAATAATCTGCCCACTTCGCCAGACTGTAGACATCCGTCTTTTCTATACTCTTTGGCTTCACCGTCACATAATCCGAATCATTGATCACCGCTTCCCACGTAGCACTATCTTTTACCTCCGTGATACCATCTCCTGCCGGCTTTCCACTATAATCCTTACTGCGGTCCGCCTCGATCTCTGCCTGACTGACTGCTTTCTGCGACTGCCTGTCCCATAAGATGCCCTCCAGGTCAAAGTTCAGATAAAAAATGGCTGCCACTATAATAGCAATAACTATAGATGCATATTCTACAATTTTCTTCATTTTATCCTCCGTTGTATAATCTATAGGTCGATATCCAACTCCACCGGGCAGTGATCTGATCCCATGACTTCCGTGTGAATCTTCGCGTCCTCCAGCTTGTCCTTCAGACATTCAGATACGAGAAAATAGTCAATACGCCATCCGGCGTTCCTACTCCTCGCCTGAAAACGATAAGACCACCAGGAATAGATCTCCGTCTGGTCTGGATAGAAATAACGGAAAGTATCAACAAATCCAGCATCTAACAGCTCCGTCATCTTGCCGCGTTCCTCATCCGTAAATCCGGCATTCTTATGATTGGATTGTGGATTCTTCAGATCGATTTCCTTATGAGCCACATTCATATCTCCGGTGACCACCACCGGCTTATTCTCCTCCAGTTTCTTAAGATATGCCCGAAAGGCATCTTCCCACGCCATGCGATAGGAAAGACGCTTCAATTCATTCTGGGAGTTTGGAGTATACACCGTCACAAAATAAAAATCCTCAAATTCTGCCGTAATGACCCGCCCCTCTGTATCATGTTCCGGGATACCGATCCCATTCACCACCGAGATCGGCTCCTGTTTCGTAAAGACAGCGGTACCAGAGTACCCTTTACGCTCTGCATAATTCCAATACTGATGATAACCGGGCAACTCCAGATCCAGTTGTCCCGCCTGCATCTTGGATTCCTGTATGCAGAAGATATCGGCATCCACTTCTTTGAAATACTCCATAAATCCTTTGCCAACACAGGCACGAATCCCATTCACATTCCAGGATATCAATTTCACGATTTTGCCCTCCTTTATATTGTATGGTGTCCATCTATCGAGAATTTAACATCTGCTGTTCTGTCCCGTTTTACGAACTATAGTGCATCGATGAATTTCAGAAAATCATGCAACCCTGCTTCCGTATTCTTATACACACCTGCATGTTCCAATACCTGCTTAAATACGATGCCGATCTCGTCCTGTAAGATCTGATCTACCGTATCGGCATGAATCTCTCCGTATTTTGGCAAGAACTGCTCCACCCAGTCCGCATGTTTCGCCAGTTCTTCGTCACTGCGGATGTCTTTTTTCTGCACAATGTATTCTGCCAGACGTTTCATTTCTCCCTTTAATCTGGCAGGCAGAACTGCCAGTCCCATCACCTCGATCAGACCGATGTTCTCCTTCTTGATATGATGCAATTCCTGATGTGGATGATACACACCCAGCGGATATTCCTCTGTGGTAATATTATTACGCAGTACCAGATCAAACTCATATTTTCCATCCCGCATTCTGGCAATCGGCGTGATGGTATTATGCGGTTCTCCCTCCGTCTCTGCATAAATAAAAGCACCTTCATCGGTATACCCCCGCCATGTGTCCAAAATATGGGACGCAGCTCCCACTAATTTCTCTGGATCTTTATGGCGAATCCGAATCACAGACATCGGCCAGTTGACGATACCTGCCTCGATCTCTTCAAATCCATGAATCTGGATCTCCTGCTTGATTGCAGCGCGCTCCATGGCAAACTCATAATGTCCTCCCTGAAAATGCTCATGGGATAAAATGGATCCCCCCACGATAGGCAGATCCGCATTTGACCCTACAAAATAATGCGGAAACTGACGAATGAAATCTAACAATTTACGAAATGCTGATTCATCAATCTTCATCGGTGTATGTTTACTATTAAACACGATACAGTGCTCATTATAATATACATATGGAGAATACTGAAATCCCCAGTTTCCTCCATCGATCGTTATCGGTATGATACGATGGTTCTGTCTTGCCGGATGGTTCAGCCTGCCGGCATATCCTTCATTTTCGATGCAAAGCTGACATTTCGGATACGCACTCTGCGGCGCATTTTTCGCCGCCGCAATCGCCTTGGGATCTTTCTCCGGTTTGGACAAATTGATGGTCACATCCAGCACCCCATACTCTGTATCCGCCGTCCACTTCATATCTCTGGCGATACGATATCTGCGAATATAATCCGTATCACAGCTAAACTGATAATACCAGTCCGTTGCCTTCTGTGGCGACTCCTGATACAACGCGCCAAACTCCCGGATCACCTGATGTGGTGCCGGCACCATGGCTGCCATCAGCTTTGTGTCAAACAGATCCCGATATGCCACACTATTTTCCGAAAGCACTCCACGCGCATAAGCATCATCCATCAACCCCGCCAAAACATCTTCCAACGGCAGACCCTTAGGTTCTGTCTCCGGTGCTTCGTATGCATCCAGTCCCATCACTTCCAGAATCCGGTTTAAGGTATATGTACGGTCCAGGGGATCTACCAATCCCGTTTTCTCCCCATAATATAACAATTCATCGATTAACTCATTGCGATTACTCATTAATCCTTCTCCTTTCCTCTCATCTATGCCTTCGGCACCATACTTTGGCAGCGGTTCCACTGCCAAAGCAGCACATACCATCCATATAAATTTACGTCTGCTGCAAATGATTTACCGCATTGATTTTCGCAGAAATCTATGCCTGCTGTAAACGATTTACCGCATTGACCAGTGCATCGATCGAAGCACGGATAATATCTTCATCTGAACTGACACCCCAATAAAGCTTCTGTCCATCTTTTGTCACACCCACATATGCCATTGCTTTGGCATCCGATTTCTTGGACAGAGAATGCTCCTCATATGCATCCAGCGTATACTGTATGCCGAAATGCTTCTTTAATGTATTATTGACTGCGTTAAGACGACCATTTCCCTTCGCCTCCACTACTGTTACCTGATCTCCTTCCTTGATGGACACCTTGGCAATAAATCCCCCGTCCTGTTGCACAAAATGACATTCCACGATATCAAATTGTTTCTCCGGGTCGTGATATGTCTTATGAAAGATCTCTAACATTTCTTTCGGCTTTAACTCTGCATGTGCGCGGTCTGATACCCCTTTCATCAGGTATCCCACCTCTTCTCTCATGCGATCCGGCAGTACCAGACCAAAGTTCTGCTTTAACACATAGGCAACCCCGCCACGTCCGGACTGGCTGTTGATACGGATCACATCGGAATCATAGGTTCTGCCCACATCCTTAGGATCAATCGGCAGATATGGTACTGTCCACAGATCCTGTTTCTTCTCCTCCCGGTAGGTCATGCCCTTGGAAATGGCATCCTGATGGGAACCGGAAAATGCTGTAAACACTAATTCTCCTGCATATGGCTGGCGCATGGATACCTGCATATTCGTCAACCGTTCATAGGTATCTGCGATGCGCTGCATATCGGAAAAGTCTAACTCCGGATCGACACCATGCGAAAACAGATTCATTCCCATGGTGACGATGTCCATATTTCCGGTACGCTCTCCATTGCCAAATAACGTTCCCTCGATACGGTCTGCACCGGCTAAAACACCCAGTTCCGCAGTGGCCACACCCGTACCACGGTCATTATGCGGATGGAGGGATAATACCACATTATCACGATACTTCAGGTGTTTGCTGACATATTCTATCTGGCTGGCAAAGACATGTGGCATAGCATTTTCTACCGTGGCAGGAATGTTAATAATCGCCGGGGCATCCGCCTGCGGCTCCCACACATCCAATACCGCATTACACACCTCCACCGCGTAATCCACCTCGGTACCATGAAAACTTTCCGGACTATACTCAAAACGGAAGTTTCCCTCTACCTCTGCTGCCAGTTCTTTTAACAACCTGGCACCATCCACAGCAATCTGCTTAATCTCTTCTTTGGATTTGCGAAATACCTGTTCCCGCTGTGCTACTGATGTAGAATTATACACATGCACAATGGCATTTGGCGCGCCCTTCACTGCCTCAAAGGTCTTGCGGATAATATGTTCCCGCGCCTGCGTCAATACCTGCACCGTGACATCCTCTGGAATCAGGTCCCGCTCAATCAGTGTACGCAAAAAGGTAAACTCTGTATCAGAAGCTGCCGGAAAACCAACTTCGATCTCCTTAAATCCGATCTCCACTAACAGCTTAAAAAATTCTACTTTTTCC
>JAUNIU010000114.1 GCA_030523265.1 Eubacteriales bacterium
AAAGGTGAACCGAACGTGGTATTATGTCAGTTACAAAAAGAAGAAAAGATATGTTTGTGCAGCATATCTGAAGAAAAATAGAAACAGGTATCAGACATATACTTTGTATGGTTCTAATGCGTTTAAGTCGTTTGAAGATGCAGATTATATTACGGATAGTACAGCATTCGCGCAAGGGAGGTTAAAGCGGAAATATCATCTGGACGGTCAGTCTGGTGTATGGATGATCGGGAATCGATATTGTATTGCGGTGGGCAGTTTTTATACGAAAAAGTGCAAAAGTAAGTTAGGAGTTAAAATTGATTTAGTATTATCGCGCAATGGCAAGAAACACATTCTGAGATGTATCACGGCTGACTGTAAGGCAGACATTGATACCATTCACCACCATACAATGCATAAAGATGGGAGTGTTGTAGAATTTGTGGTGAAAACCAGTATGTTATCATCAACAGCGAGAAAAATGGGAGATGTCTCTTATAGTGGAAAGCAATTCAAAGGAAAAATCACACAAATGAGGGTATATCGATAAAGAGGAGAGGGGATTTACTTTTGAGCAAGACAAATAGCTTTAATGGCAGACGCAAAACCTCGAATGACGTCGTTCCTTTGCAACAGAGTTATTTATAAATGGGTACGGAAAGAGATCCTGCTTTGGATAACGAAAATATATATGGGTCAGTGGTTGAAAAGTGGTGTTGAAATGGTGTAGAATAAACTATATGAAAATGGCTGAAAGTTTGTAAATACAGGAGGGTTTATAACAATGGAACAGTACAAAGCAGAGTTTATCGAGTTCATGGTGGAAAGTAATGTTTTAAAATTCGGAGAGTTTACTTTAAAAAGTGGACGCAAATCCCCATTTTTTATGAATGCGGGTGCTTATGTAACCGGATCACAGTTGATGCGTCTGGGAGAATATTATGCCAAAGCCATTCATGAGCATTATGGTGATGATTTTGATGTGTTATTCGGACCGGCATACAAGGGGATTCCGCTCAGTGTTACTACAGCGATTGCCTATGCCAAACTCTATGGGAAAGAGATTCGTTACTGTTCCAATCGAAAGGAAATCAAGGATCATGGCGATACGGGTATCCTGCTGGGAAGCAAGATTCAGGATGGCGATAAGGTGGTTATCATTGAGGATGTAACCACTTCGGGAAAATCCATCGCGGAGACATTTCCGATCATCAAAGCACAGGGAGACGTGGAGATCGTTGGTCTGATGGTGTCTCTGAACCGTATGGAGCGCGGTCTTTCATCGGACGCAAGTGCATTAGAGGAGATTCAGTCCAAATATGGATTTGGCGCCCAGGCGATTGTTACAATGGAGGATGTGGTTGCGTATCTGTATAATCGGGAATGTCAGGGAAAGATATTGATTGATGATTCATTAAAAGCGGCGATCGATGCATATTATGAGGAATACGGTGTAAAGTAAAAGGGAAAGCAGTTGTGTGGAAATAATGTTGTGTAGCATGAGTGGTTTTATGACAAATGGAGGGTTATGATGGCGGAAAAGGTTTATAAGACGATGAAATCTGTCGGTGCATTTAATATTGTAATGGGAATACTTATGATTATTTCCGGGATAACGACTGGTGTGATTGTGATTACCAAGGGAGCCAGACTTCTGCGGGATAAGTCCGATCTGACGTTCTGATGGCAGGGTATATCTTAGGATTATATCCAGAGTTTTCCTGTCTCGCAGACCGTTGTCCTGCCACCTGTTGTTCCGGATGGAAGATCGTAGTGGATGCCAAAGCATATCAGCGTTTTGATCAGCTTTCCAATGAATCGCTGCGACGGGATATCATGGGAAATATTGTGGAGCAAGATGGTGTCTTCCGCTTTGCGAACCGGTCAAATGGGGATTGTGCCATGTTGGATACGGATGGTTTGTGCCGGATTCAGCGCAATACACAAGAGAGTATGTTATGCAATACCTGTCGCAAATTTCCCCGTCTGTCTGCGGATCTGTCGCAACAGGATATGGGAATTTGGCTGTCTTTAGCGGCATCCTGTCCTGTGGTGGCAGAATATATTTTGGATGGACGTGTGGACTGGCTTTATATGGATGCAGATGGTCATACGAGCGCACTGTCCTCCGGGCAAGAGACAGCCTTGGCAGAGACGACCGGATGGTCAGAGCAGGGCAGAAGGATAGAGCGTTTGGAACAGACAGTTTCCCATCCCAAGACAATGGATACAGAAAAGTGCTTTGATGCCTTTGTGGATATTGCCATGGATGTGTTGGACGTAGTGATACAGTGTTCGGGGGTTTCGTATTTAGAGGGTTCTTTTGATTGGTACGATGCGGAAGTGCCTGATCTGGAGATATTTCAGTCCTTTTTTGCGAAGACACGAAAGGACTGGCAGCAGTTTGTACAGCAATACTCCTATTACCGATACCCCAGCCGGTATTTGGAGTTTCCCCAAGAAGAAGTACAGGACCGGATACGGCAGGTGCAGGGAGAACTGTTATTAATGCGTGTAATGCTGTGTAGCAGATATTGTGTGAATGGTTTGTTAAAGCGAACGGACTGGATGGAGATTCTTCATTGGGTTTATCGGTTTTGTGCACATGGAGAACGGACGGCAGAGAAAATTCATGAGATGTTTGTTTCGTGGAACATGCATTTATTTCAAATGATATATTAGAACGCAAGTTTGTGGAAATGAATAAATATGGTACAATTAAGAGATACCCCTTTTATTGGGGTATTTTTTCGTTATTTTTATAGAAATTTTTTGTTGGAATTATCGGATTTGTAGAAAACGCGGAATTTTTGAAAAATCCCTTTACGGGTCGGAGAAAAATTTTTATCATTATATTATCCAGTTGGAGGCAAGAGACAGTCACACACATATTTGCCATCCGGGGATAGATGAAATAATAGTATGGGAGGAAAAGAATTTATGAAGGTAGCATTTTGGAGTCCCAGTCGGGAGTCGTTGGGGGTCACTACCAATATGGCATGTATCGCAGGGATTGCATCTATGTCAGGTGCAGGGCGTACAATTTTATTGGAGAATCATTATTCTATACACAATATTGCAGATATCATTTTGCCGACGGAACAAACCAGTGAACTGCGGGAACAGGCAAAGTATTATGCGAAATATGGAATCGAGTATGTGCTTAAACAGATATACGCAGGGAAGGATGGAGCGGAGGTGATTCATCAGTCCGCGGTGCCGTTGCTTTATGAGAGACTTCTGTATTTGCCACAGAGTTATATTGTGAATCGGGAGGTCTTTAACTATGAGTTTGGTCTGGTACAGGAAGAATTATTCCGTTGTCTGGAGCGGGCAGCAGAATATGTATTTGTCGATACAGAGACAAATCGGAATCTCAGTTCTAATGTGATATTATCCGATGCAGATCTGATTGTGGTGAATCTGAAACAGGACCCGCAGATGTTCGATGACTTTTTTCGGGAGAATGCATCCATACGGGAAAAGGCGGTATATCTGATAGGTTCGTACCAAAAAGATTTTGAGTTTAATTTACGGCGCATCTGTTATGAATACCAGATCGACCGGAAACGGATTGGGGCGATTCCCCTTAATACCGAATTAGTATCAGCGGCTGCGCAAGGGAGGTTGTTGCAATTTTTAAGCATGAATTTTTATAAGGCATGTGGCAGGGAAAATGATTATTTTATGCGCCAGCTTAAAAGAGCAACCATGATGTTGCGGCAAAATATGATTCAGGTCAGACGCAACAAAGCCGCAGATGATGCACCGTTTCGTACCGGGACAGACAATTAATGAAAAATAGTTCAAAACTAAAAATACGGAAACTCAAATGCTTAAGATCTTTCCGAATGCTGTCTTTTCATGGTACAATGATGCAAAAGCCAGGCGGATATTGGTCCATATATCCGCATTCGGGAAATACATATTGTGATGTATACAGGATTCAAAGGATAAGGAGGGTGAGGTTATGGAAGCAGAGCAGCCGGCGGTATATCGGAATTATCAGCACCCATATGCACAGGCAGAGTTGTCCTTTCAGTATTTATACTGTTTCGGACTGGGCGTGATGGCGATGGGGAATATGCGTGCTATTACAGAATTACAGGATTATTTTGAGACAATTTTAGATGAGATCCGATTGCCACTAAAACAAAGAGAACAGATCATCGTTGATATTAATAATTTTTTGGAATTTCGTTTGACGGAAGTGATTCACAGAGTACAGCGCAAAGAGGAACGCTATAGTTTTATTTTGGATCTCTATCGTTTGTATAATTTATCTTTATGGTCGCAGGATTATTGTGAGCAGATTTTAGAAAATTATCTGCAAATTTTCCATTTCTCGCAGGCAGAGCGTAGGTTTTTTCAGAGTTTTAACGAAGCCGCAAAGCAGGAAGACGTTCCGATGGCGCGGCAGGTATATGAGACATTTCAGGAGCAGGGGTATGAGATATCCTATGCCGCTTTGAAACACTTTTTTCCGGATTTTGTGCTGGAAGTCACTTATGGTGCAATGACAGTGGCGGCCGGGGAGACTTTGCTGATTGATTGTCCGGCTAAAATTGATGGGGATATTGTGGTGGAGCGTGGCGGATCACTGTTGTTATATGGAGCGGATCTGCGTATGCAGGGCGCGGTATATGTCAACGGAGGCAGATTCCGTATGCGGGACGCTTCTGTTCGGATCGAGCGCTGCGAAGCAGATTATTGGTTACAATTACATGGGACAGCAGTGGTGAAGCTGGAGCAGTCTGAAGTAGATCTGGGATTACATTGTGGCTTGTTGGCGCAGGATTCTGGTCGTTTGATTGTGTCGGACTCCCGGTTTTTACATGCGGCAAAGGCATATATGATTCGGTTTTCCGGTTTTTCTGCGAAGCTGACACACTGTCACCTCAGACATGGGAGAGATGGGTTGTTAGCCATCAGAGACGCGGCCAGGATGTGTGTGGAAGAATGTGTATTTATTGAGGGTACTGCCGAATATGGCGGTGCAGTTTATTCTGATTCGATTGGAAATGTGAAGTTTGACCACTGTCGATTTGAACGGTGTCAGGCAAAGTATCTGGGAGCTGCTATTTATTTTAAGTATCATAAATATGGTCAGTTGGCCCGGGAGTGTATCTGTCATGCCTGTGAACCGTCGCAGGAGCCGATCTTTCATGTGTATGCAGATGATGTAGAGATACGTATCCGATAAGAGGGGGTGAGACCATGCAGGATATCTTAACAAAATTTAACAATAAAAAACGTTTATGGCTGACTCCCAAACACAGTTTTTATTTACGTTCCGGGAAATTTAAGGAGTATTATGGTGCGGCCTTGTTTCTACAGGCACAGCGCAGCAAAAACTTTAATGTTTTGAATAATCCGGAACTGGAGAGGATATTACAGGCGGGGCTGGGAATGTCTTCGGATCAGCTGACTACCATTATTCATTTGGCTAGAGAGGAGAGCCAGGTTCTGGATCATGTTTCGGATCAAATTGTGTCAGAGCGTGACAAGATTATTTTTATATTGGATTTATTGTCGGTATCTTATGCCGAAGAAGGATGGAATCCAGAGGCAGAGGAATGGATTGATCTTTGGGAACGGATTTTAGGGATTTATTCTAACTGGTCCCAAGTGTTGCGGGAGTTCATTTCCTGTGCCAGACAGGAGAAGCTGACACAAAGTGAAGTGTTAGCCAAAGAGATTTTTAGCTGGGAGACAGATCTGACAGAGACGGAATTGAAATTCTATCTGATGCAGCTAGGGACGGAGACCGTATGTACGCAGGAACGCTTGGAACAGGAGCGGGAAGTTCATTTGATCGATCGCTGTGAGATACATGAAGACTTGATCTTATATTCCGGTATGCGGTTAGTGATTGATCATGCGGAGGTTCGGATTTATGGAAATATTGCACTGGAGGGTGGGGAACTTCAGATAGAACAAAGCAGGATTATCCGTAAAAGCGGACGGCATCGTGCCTGTTTTAATATTCATCCCCAGGGTGGGAGAGTGATTATACGGGAGAGTGAGGTGGATTGCCGCAACTATGGTATGTTGATTCGGGCAGAATCTGGAATTGTAGAAATGACAGATAGCAAAGTATATCAGACCACCAGGGGTGCTGCCATTCGGTTTTGGGGAGAGCGGATACGGATCGAGAGAACCCGTTTTTCAGAATGCTATTCTCCAGAGGATGGAGGCGCTTTAATGCTTCGTGGCGGTTCTGGGGAGGTGAAAAACTGTTATTTTCGTGATTGTGAAGCGGGACGTGGTGGAGCGATCTATTGCGTGCAGGGCATCGCGGTGCATCACTGTCAATTTGAAAGCTGTTGTGTGGCAGAATATGGAGCAGCTGTATATTATCATGGTTTGATCGGCAAGGCAGTTCACCATTTGGATTATGCGGATTGTTATCCATCCGGGGCAGAGACGGTACAATACCTTCATCATAAAGCGGGGATAACCGTGTCAGATACGCTGATCATACAGCAATCGACGATTCTGGATTGTACATTGGAAGTAGAGTCACAGGGTACGCTGGTGATTGAAAATGCTAATTTATACTTAAATTATCCGATTCGATGCCGTGGTACATTAAAAATGCAGGACACCAGGGTGTTATGCCGGGATATTGCGGGGGGAGATATGATTTTGTTGGATCATGCCAAACCAGCCGAAATCCAGCATTGCGATTTCGATGGAATGTTTTGTACGGGTGCGATTAATGCCAATGGGACGAAATTGCGGATACGACGTTCGGTTTTTCGCAATACAAAAGGAGGGCGTGCGATCTATAACGCCTACGCACCGGATATTCAGGATTCTATCTTTAATTTTTGTCAGAATGGTGCAATCTATTCCCAGGGCGGTACGGTGAAACAATGTGTGTTTGTAAATTGTCGGGAGAAGCATGGTGCGGGTATCCGCATGTTTGGCAATACACCGGGTCTGGTAGAACAATGTAATTTTAAGAGATGTGTGGCGGATTCCAGAGGTGGAGCTGTGGATCGGGGGATTGGCCACAAAGTTGTCAGATGCTTGTTTGAGGATTGCCATCCGGATGATGTATCTTAAAAAGAGCAAAAAAAGAACAGAAAACCGCGCATTGCACTGTTTTCTGTTCTTGATAATCATTTATATACTCAAATCGGTTATGAGCGGGGCGGTTCAGTCTCGCTCTGCAAGGATTTTCCACTCTGACGTATGTTAGGAATCTGCCTCGTCTGTGTCTTCCTCCGGGTTATCATTCTCCTCATGTTGCGGGAGTAGATGTAATTTTACTTTATCGATACGATTCGTGGAAACCTCCAGGACACGGTATTCTGCGTATTGGTCGCTGACCGTTTCTCCGGCATTTGGGAAATGGTCTAACAGTTTGATAATGTGTCCGGCGATGGAATCATAATCTTCGGACTCAATGGTGATACCCAGCTGTTCATCAATATTATCCAACTTTGCCACACCCAACAGGATATAATTCTCATCGTCCAGTTTTGTGATCTCGTCTTCTTCATTGGCATCATATTCATCCCGGATTTCCCCTACGATTTCTTCAATCAGATCTTCAATGGTCAGGATACCGGCAGTGGCACCGTATTCGTCCAGTACGATTGCCATAGGGATGGACTCCTGCTTCATTTCAAAGAACAGTTCCGATATTTTCTTATATTCATAAGTGAAATACGGTTCCCGCATAACTTTGTTTAGCTGAAATTCGTCTTTAGAGCCTTCATAAAAGAACAAATCTTTTAAATTGATGATGCCGATGACATTATCCCGGTTTTGGCGATAGACTGGCATCCGGGTGTACTTATACTCGGAATAACAATCATAGAGTTCTTCATATGTAATGTCCACATTGACGAAGCCTACATCCATCTTTGGAACCATTACATCCTTTGCCAGGGAATCCCCAAAGTCCACCACATTGGTAATCATCTGGCGTTCTTCGCTTTCGATGACACCTTCTTCGTGGCTGACGTCCACGATGGTCAGCAATTCATTTTCCGTGATCGCAGGTCTGTCTTTGGGATCGACATGAAAAAGCAACAGCAGAGCGTCGGAAATTTTATTCATAATAAAGGATATAGGACGAAGCACTGTAGTTAATGCATATACAGGTTTTGCATACAGCAGAGCCAACTTTTCAGCATTGATCGTAGCCATGGATTTGGGAACGATCTCACCAAAGATCAATATGAGTAAAGTTAAGATACCAGTGGCAATACCAGTACATAGACTGGCATTCTGTGTCATACCTGCTTTTTGTGCCAGATTAATCGCAAAAGATGTTGTTAAAGAAGAGGCAGATAAATTCACTACATTATTACCGATCAGGATCGCACTCAACATTTGCGTTGGATGCTCGATCAGACGTAATACCAGATTAGCATTACGCACATTTTCCTCTGCCATTGATTTTATACGCATTTTGTTTACTGTTGTCAGACAAGTCTCTGCGGAAGAAAAGAATGCAGAGAGTAGCAGTAAAACTAATAAAATTATAATCCTCGAGGCGTCACTTGAATCCAAATAATCAACTCCAATCTTATAAACATAAATTTGATAGCAAAACATCAAGCCTATTCTACAGAGGAAAATGAAAATTGTCAAGGTATATATCCTTTTTGACTTTCCCCATTTTTAAGGATAACTCGTGGTTATCTCTGTAACCGTCTGGTTTGTCGATTGTGTCTGTTCTGTGTGTCTCGCCGGAAATTTGCTGTGGGGAAAGCAGGCTGGAATTGAAGATTCCATGCCAGACAACTAGGCTTGATAGAAGGTCTTTGCTTTACAGCGTTTC
>JAUNIU010000115.1 GCA_030523265.1 Eubacteriales bacterium
CCTGTCTATTTTTTGTTAGCACTCTTTTTAATGGAGTGCTAACATCTATACAGTAAGATAGCACTCCATTTTCTGATTGTCAAGCGTTTTTCATGATTTTTTTCATAAAATACCTAATTTCAAGAAATTTCTTTCGGGGAAACTCTATCCATACTACTTTTTTTCCGATATACTTATTAATGAATAACCGTTGTGAATGTGCGGAAAGGAGCAAAGGATATGGATCAATCCAGGATCACCCCACTTGGTACAAATCAGACATCAAATACCGGTAACCATGCCATGCATCAAAATACCGCCGGCCGCGCCGCTGCCAATTCAGCCAGAAATGCCGCTGCCGGAACTCCTGGGGTACAAAATTCCGGTCAGTACGGTGTTGTACGTGCTGCCACAAATTTAGCACTGGGAGATGTCATCCGCGGAGAAATCTCCGATCTATCCGGTGGGGAAATCACCATCACGTTAGAGAACAACACCATGATCCGTGGACAGATTTCCGACAACTCCATGCTTTTCATCGGCCAGACGGCCGCCTTTCTTTTAGACAGCATCACTCCACAGGGTGTATTGATCAAACCGGTGGGAAACTATACCGAAACAGAACTTACTCTGATTAATAAGGCTCTGGAGGAGGCAAACCTGCCCGCCACAGAACACAATCAGTCTGCGGTCAAGGCTTTGATGGATAATATGATGCCCATAAGCCGGGAATCCATTCAGCAACTGATGCAACAGGCATATGATAACAAAACAACGGATATGAATACGCTGGCATTGATGAATAAACTGATGATGAAAGTCACTCCTGATAGTATCGCTACATTCAGCCACTATCGAAATGGCACTGATATGCTGGCGCAGCAATTACAAAACTACTCCACGGAGATTCCTTCCTTATTAAATGCACTTTCTGAACACGGTTCTGCCGATGCGGTTGCACAGTTTGCGGAAACCCTGATGCAGATCACTATGACCGGTGAGCAGACCGATACGATCCGTCTCTTAACGACAGGCGCACTGTCTATGGAAGAACAGATCGGGCTGCAAAATCTCTTGTCCGGTACTGCCATGACAGAGGAAACGATGCAGGCACTGGAAAATGGAACGCTGCCATTGCGGGATGCGCTGACGATGATCCGGGATGCCGCCATCGACGGGACACTTTCTCAGAATGACGATGCCCAGAATAGCAATCTAGTCGAAAAACTAATATTAATAGAACAAACGCTGGAACCTGCCGGCGGACAGACAACACAGCAAATGCAGGATTCCTTCCATAATATATTAACGCTGCAAAATTCTGCGCCAAATGGCGACGGAGAGACAGCAGAAAACATAGGTTCCCAGTCTCCTACCCCGTCCGAGGCAGAGACTACACATGTAGAAAACGCAGACACCGCACAAAACCAGGTGCAAAATGGAAATGGTTCGGCCCTGCAATTAGCCGGAAAACTCTTTCATTCTTTCCAGGAAACCGTCAACCATTCCCTCAACAATACCATGCAAATGCTGCGTAACACCGGAGAAAGCGTACCGGAACCAAACATCACCGCCACTAAGCCGGATCTTATTGATACGCTGTGCGATCTGTACCGCACCGATGCCTCTGCCCATGATCTGACCGGTAATCTCCTGTCGGCGGATGCCCGAAAGGAGTTGGCAGGCTTTCTCAGACAATTACCGGTAAGTTCTGCTCTGGTGAACAGACTCATCGCCGGAGAAGCCACGACGCAGGAAGTGATGCAGGTCATTCGGAATGTATTGCCACTGTCCGATAGTTCGATTCTGCAATCTATGTTCCAATCCGAAAGCTTTGAGCAGCTGTTTTCCCGTTTTCTGCAAACCAACTGGAGTCTGACCCCGGAACAACTACAGCAGGAGGGGCAGCCGGATAAACTATACAACCAGTTGGCAAATCAAATGAACAGCTTAGAACGGCTGATCGGCAATTCTCTCTCCGGTTCTGATTCGGAACAGATGCAACAGCAGGCACACGATATTGCCAGCAATATTGCACTCATGAAAGAACTGAGCGAGACTTTCACTTATATGCAATTGCCACTGAAATTGCCAAACCAGGATACCAACAGTGAACTTTATATCTATACGCAAAAGAATCAGCGGCGAATGAATCCAGATAAAATGAGTGTATTGCTGCATCTGGATATGGCACACCTGGGAACGGTGGAAATCCGCCTGGATAAAAACAAACAGGAGATACAAGCTAATTTTCGTCTTCAGGAGGAGGCTTCCATCGATCTGCTCCGTACCAACGCGGATATCCTGCGGGATAACTTAACAGGCCTGGGCTACCAGACAAATATTGTCGTCAGCAAACAGGCCGAAGCTCCGGTCAACATGGATGATTTCTTAAATACCAAGATCAAAACCAACGCCACCGAAGATATGAAACGGTTTTCTTTTGATATCAGAGCATAAGAACCCTAGGCAGGACAAAAAGGCTGTGACATGAAATAATTGGATTCATGTCACAGCCTTTTTTAATGTACACCGCTTACTCCTCTAATGACTGTTCTATTTCATCAAAAATATAATCAAACACAGAAGCCATGCCCACAAATTCACAGCCATAACTGTATTTTCCGTCTGCAATCTCCTCCTGACGGATGATCTGTACTACACAGTTCAGGCATTTATCCTGTTCCTGAAACATCAACCGGGAGTTAAAGTAAAACCCAATCGGCAAAATACTCTCGGATACAAATCCAATCCCACTCTTGGAAATGTCCACCACCTCAATGGGCGCATTAATATTATTTACCCGTACATTATCCTGCTTAAACACCGCAGACACCTCCAGATGCATCGTCACCGGAATCCGTCTGCTCCTTCTCTGTTCAATCATCTTGCTCCCCCTTATTTACTGTCTGTCATATCCTATCGCTACCAGCCAGCACTTCTGATTCCGCTGGCGAAGTGCTGCCAGCCTGTGTCACAGGCTATCCCTGTAATATCTCCGTCAGAATCTGATTTACCATTCCCGGATCTGCTTTGCCCTGGGTAGCCTTCATGGTCTGTCCTACCAAAAATCCAATCGCTTTCTTTTTGCCACTGCGATAGTCTTCTACCGACTGTGGATTGTCTGCTACGATCTTTTCGATGGTTGCGCGCAGTGCGCCATCGTCTGCCATGGTCTTTAACCCTTTCTCTTCCACATATTTCTCCGGATCCATGTCCTCTTTGAAGATCTGCTCAAAAACTTCCTTGGCAACCGAACTGTTAATCACACGCTCCTCCACCAGTTTGATCAGTTTCGCCAGATTCTCAGGTGAAAAACTCAGATTCTCCGGATCCATATCCGCTTCCTTCATGAGACGCATGGTCTCACCCATCAACCAGTTGGATACCTTCTTTGGCGCACCACAGAGCTCCGTCGTAGCCTCAAACAGATCCGCCAGATGTTTATCCCCGGTGATAATCTCAGCATCATATTCCGGCAGCTTATATTCTTCCAGATAACGTGCCATCTTCTCATCGCGCAACTCCGGCTGTGCTTCCCGGATACGGTCTAACCACGCATCTTCAATCACGATCGGCACCAGATCAGGCTCCGGAAAATAACGGTAATCCTGGGCATCCTCCTTGGAACGCATCGCATAGGAATACTCCTTGGTATCATCCCAGCGTCTGGTTTCCTGTACCACGGATTCTCCAGATTCGATCAGATCAATCTGGCGTTCCCGCTCCCCTTCGATCGCCCGGGCAATCGCCTTGAACGAATTTAAGTTCTTCATCTCGGTACGTGTGCCAAATTCTGCCGCTCCCACTTCCCGTACCGACAGATTCACATCGGCACGCATGGAGCCCTCCTGCAATTTACAATCGGACGCACCCAGATACTGTATAATCAGCCGCAATTTTTCCAGATAAGCAATCACTTCCTCTGCGGAACGCATGTCCGGCTCCGATACAATCTCGATCAAAGGTACCCCGGAACGGTTAAAATCCACCAAAGAATTTTCACCCCATTCGTCATGCACCAGCTTTCCGGCATCCTCCTCCATGTGAATCTCATGGATACCGATGGTCTTCTTACCGCCTTCTGCTGTCTCGATCTCGATTCTGCCATCTCTGCAGATCGGCAGATACAGCTGGGAGATCTGATAATTCTGTGGATTATCTGGATAGAAATAATTTTTCCGGTCAAATTTACAATGCTGTGTAATCGTACAATTCGTAGCCAACCCCACTGCAATCGCATATTCTACCACCTGTTTATTTAATACCGGCAATGATCCCGGCATACCAGTACATACGGGACAAGTATGGCTGTTGGGCGCACCACCAAAGGCGGTCGAACAGGAACAAAAAATCTTGGTCTTGGTGGCTAATTCCACATGTACTTCCAGTCCTATCACGGTTTCATACTGTTTCATGTTCTTCCTCATTTCTGCGCTGCTTTGTACGCATCGAACAGATTTCCATCGCAGCGCCGATGTCAATCTGCAAAGCTACATATACTGTAACTCTTCTCTGCCAATACAGACTTTATGCCAATGGACTATGCTCATATGCCCTAGTCTGCTCAAAGGCATAAGCAGTCTGAATGATTTTCTTTTCCTGGAAACAATCTCCGATCAACTGCAATCCAATCGGCAGTCCCTTGTGATCCTTACCGCAAGGAACCGTGATACCCGGCAGACCTGCCAGATTCACCGAGATCGTATAAATATCACCCAGATACATCTTCAACGGATCACTTAAACTCTTCCCCAGCTCCGGTGCTGTGGTAGGCGCTGCCGGACCTAAGATCACATCATACTTGGCAAATGCCTCATCAAAGGCTTTTTTAATCAACGCCTTGGTACGCAGTGCCTTTAGATAATACGCATCGTAATATCCGGAACTTAAGACAAAGGAACCTAACATGATACGACGCTTCACTTCTGCACCAAACCCTTCCGAGCGGGACTTCTTGTACATATTATGCAGACCATCGTACTCCTGGGTACGATATCCGTACTTCACACCATCGAAACGCGCCAGATTGGAGCTTGCTTCTGCACAGGCGATAATGTAATATGCCGGAATCGCATACTCCACCAGGCTTAAATCAAATTCTTCCACAATGGCACCTTTCGCTTCCAATGCCTTAGCCGCTGCCAGTACAGCATCCCGGACTTCTGCATCCAGTCCCTCTCCCAGATAATCTCTTGGGATACCAATCTTCATTCCCTTCACATCATCCACCAAAGCAGAGGTAAAGTCCAAGTCTTCTCGCTCTACAGATGTAGAATCTTTTGCATCATGGGAAGAAATGATCTCTAATATAGTTGCACAGTCCGTCACATCTTTGGCAACCGGACCAATCTGATCTAAGGAGGAACCATACGCGATCAATCCATAACGGGATACCGTACCATAGGTCGGCTTGATCCCTGTGACACCACAGAAGGAACTCGGCTGACGGATAGAACCACCCGTATCAGACCCCAACGCATAAGGACATTCCTCCGCTGCCACCGCCGCACAGGAACCACCGGAAGATCCTCCCGGAACATGTGCCGTGTTCCAGGGATTTCTGGTCTCTCCATATGCAGAAGTCTCTGTGGTGCTTCCCATGGCAAACTCATCCATATTGGTCTTGCCGATAATCACTGCACCTGCCTTTTGCAGATTGATCACTGCCTCTGCCGTATACGTCGGCACGAAATTATGCAAGATCTTGGAACTACAGGTGGTCCGCATTCCCTCGATACACATATTATCCTTAATTGCTACCGGAACTCCCGCCAATGGTCCTGTCAATGTGCCATCATCAATCAACTGCTGCACCTTCGCTGCCTGTCTCAATGCCCCTTCTTCATCCACAGTGACAAAACCATGGATCTGTGACTCCTTGGATTGTATCGCCGCCAGTGCATCCCGCACTGCTTCCTCCACGGTCACTTCACCTGCTTGTATCTTTTTTCCCAGCTCTACGGCTGTCAGACTCATCAATGCCATGATATCCTCCTTACACAATTGTTTTCGGTACCACAAAACTATCACCATTACGTTCTGGTGCGTTTGCCAGGGTATCCTCGTGTCCATCCTCATGTGTTACAATATCTTCCCGAAATACATTGTGAACCGGAAAAACATGAGACATCGGTTCTACATTCGTAGTATCAAGTTCATTCAGCTTGTCAATATAATCAAGCATCTCTCCCATATCTTTTTTCGCACGCTCTTTTTCCTCATCACTGAGTTCCAGCTTTGCCAGGATTCCCACGTATTCAATGGTCTCATCCGAAATCACATTCGCCATAGTTCGTTTACCTCATTTCTATTCTTTTCCTGTCTATCCCTTCGTGCTTAACCAAATAATCCCTTAAAGAAATCGACAATCGCCTGAAAAATCTTCGCAAAGGCATCCCCCACTTTATCCAGCAGGCCATCGGTATCCACATTGCCCAGATCAATTCCTGCGTCCTTCAGCTTATTATAGATCTCTCCCGCCTGTTCCTTGATGGCATCCACATCAATATCCTCTTTGGATATCTTTTCCATCAGAGACACCAGCGAATCCACATCCTCCTCGGACAAGTCGATTCCCAGAGATCTGGCAGAGGATTCCACCGCATCCCGGATATCCGTGCTGCTGGTCAGACCATCGGAAAAAATCTTCTGTTTCACTGCTGCAATGAGTTCCTCTGCCTTTTCCGTATCATCGATGGTATCTGCCAATTCTGCAGTGGCTACCAGTTCGTTGGTGGCGGTATCCATCGTCTCCTCGGAAATCTCTTCTCCTGTCATGACAGAATATGCCTTCATGGCACCCACTAAAGCTGAGGTACCGGAAATATTAAACGGTCCCGCCACTTTTACTTCCGCATCCTTTAATCCTGCGGTTACCAGCGCATTCAGATACATACCGGAGGTACAATAACTGATATTATCCGTCGTCACATTGATCCCGCTGCCTTCCTCCGTCTTGACCACCATAACCGAGGACAGCGCACGCTTACCGATCACAGAAGATTCAATATAATCTCCCAGATAGTCGTGCTCTTCCTTATTGGTGATCTCGATAGTCTTATAATCGGACAAATCATCCTGTGTGATTCCAAAGGAAGATAAGACCTTTTGCTTCTCGGAAGCAGTCAGATCCTGCCCAAAGGCGATATAACGGTCAAAACTGGTGTCCTCATTTTCCACCACAGCATCTGCGGAGGCTGTACTATAGTTCCCCATAAACAGCATCCCCACTGACAGACAACTCACGCATAACAGCTTAGCAAATCTTTTTAATTTATTCATATTCCACCTCATTTTTCTGGAGACGGTGATCCCCCCTGTGTCACCGCCCGGATTCCTCTTTACCTATATCATAGTAACACCCGTCTGGGATTATGCGTTCTTAATCCGCTCCATCGCCTTCTTGGTATTCTCCAGACTGCCAAATGCAGTCAGACGGAAATACCCTTCCCCACTAGGACCAAATCCTGATCCAGGAGTACCTACGATGTTTAACTCTTCTAACAAATAGTCAAAGAACTCCCAGGAAGTCATCTGATCTGGTGTCTTTAACCAGATATATGGTGCATCGGTTCCACCAAAGACTTCATAGCCTGCTGCGGATAATCCCTCTCGGATAATCTTTGCATTGTTCATATAATAAGCGATCTGCTCGCCCGTCTGCTTTTTGCCCTCCTCGGTATATACCGCAGCACCAGCAGCCTGAATGATGTAAGGCGCACCGTTGAATTTGGTTCCATGACGGCGTGCCCACAGACTATGCAGGGATACATCACCGCACTTTAATTCCTTCGGAATCACAGTAAATCCCAGACGGGTTCCTGTAAATCCTGCATTTTTGGAAAAGCTGCGCAGTTCGATGGCACATCCCTTGGCACCATCGCACTCATAGATACTATGCGGAACATTTGGTGTAGAAATATAAGCCTCATAAGCGGCATCATAAATAATCACCGCACCTACCTTTAATGCATAATCCACCCATTCCTGTAACTGATCCTTGGTAATCGTGGTACCGGTAGGGTTATTTGGAAAACACAGATAGATAATATCCGGTGTCTCTTTCGGAAGCTCCGGACAAAATCCATTTTCCTTGGTACATGGCATATAGATCACATCAGACCATTTCTCCGTAGCCGGATCATAGGTGCCGGTACGTCCTGCCATGGCATTGGTATCCACATATACCGGATACACCGGGTCACATACAGCAATCTTATTGTCCTGTGCAAAAATATCGCCGATGTTACCGGAATCACTCTTAGCACCATCGCTGACAAAAATCTCATCGGCAGCAATGTCCACGCCCCGGTCCTGATAATCGTTCTGGGCAATGGTAGTCCGTAAAAACTCATATCCCAAATCCGGTGCATATCCCTTAAAGGTCTCTGCCTTGGCCATCTCATCCACTGCACTATGCAAACGCTGGATAATGGCGGGAGCCAGAGGTTTTGTCACATCACCGATGCCCAAACGGATGATCTCTTTATCCGGATTCGCATCGCTATATGCTGCAACTTTTTTCGCAATGGTTGAGAACAGATAACTTCCCGGTAATTTTAAGTAATTGTCATTAATTTTGTACATTGAAATACCTCCGTTAATTTAATATCATGATTTGGGTGCCAATGCCCTTGGGGCATTGCACATATCATAAAACCACATAATTAGTTTTATTTTACACGAAAGCAGGTCCCTTTTCAATACCTGTAGCAAATTTGACTTTCCCCATTTTGCCAAAGAATAACTCGTGGTTATCTCTGTAACCGTCT
>JAUNIU010000116.1 GCA_030523265.1 Eubacteriales bacterium
CATATATGCCACAATCACATAACGATTAATATATGCTTTCCATCTATTGTAATATTGTTTTAACGCACTTTTTTTCAAAAGAATCTGTGATATCGATGCGATAAACACAGAGACTAAATAAATGCCTACGTACATTTCTGTTGTCCTTCCTGCTTGCTGCCATCCTCTCTCGTGACTAATACGATACCTGCCATAATCAGTACCGCTCCAACCAAACTCCATACCGTAATATGCTCCCGAAAAAACAGTACCCCATATAGGATACCCCATATCACAGTTACGGACTTATTTGCCATTGCCACAGTCAGTGGAAGCTTTTGTAATATTAATTGCCAGAAAATTGCATATACCATTAATATGAAAAGCACTACCAAGTAATTTCCTACATATTCTTTCGACAGAAATGCCGTGGATGCCGCCTTCTTACTAAAATATCCTCCGATCGAATAAAACATCAACAGTAAGTGCAAGCCAAGCAACGTCTTTTTCATGCGCTTACTCCTCCTTCTCTGGAAGCTCCCTCTGGTCAATCACTTCCCGAATCACATACTGTGGTGCTTTGTTGATACTGATATAAATTCGCCCGATATATTCTCCTAACAATCCCAGCAACATCATAATCATGCCGCCGATAAATAAAATCACAGTAATGGTAGACGCATATCCCAGCAAGATTGCTGGATTCAATAACTTACGTACCACCATAACGATACTGAAAACAAAACCCAACACTGCACATAACAGACCACAAAATGTGGCAAAACGCAGCGGTTTCACGGAAAATGCAGTAAAGCCATTTAGCCAAAGATTTAATAACTTAAAAAAAGTATATCCCGATGTACCACTTTCCCTGGGACGATGTTTCACCGGGATACTGACCATATTTCTGGTGGTACGCAGTAATAACCCCGCCAGATACGGATAAGCGGCATCGTAACGGATCATTTCATCAATGACATATCGCCTGCCCGCCCAAAAACTAGAGATATATAAATCCTTCGGCTTATCTAACAATAACTCTGACATCCATACATTTACCCGGCTCCCCAAATTGCGGGCAAAATTCTGCTTCGGCGAATCATATTTACCAAATGCTACATCTGCCCCGTTTTCTAAGGCTTGGATCAGATCAAAAATAGATTCGATCGGCATTTGTCCATCATCATCCAGACAAATGATATACTCCCCGGTTACTTTCTGGAATCCGGCCAGTATCGCAGAATGCTGTCCAAAATTTTTCGCAAAATCGATCACGACAATATTATGATTCTCCCGCTGCAATTCCCGCAGCACTGTACCAGTATCATCCGAAGACGAATCATTCACCAGGATAATTTCATAGCCGTATTTGTCCTGTCTCGAGATCTCCTCTAGGATTTCCTGAATCACATTTTGAATGGTATGTTCCGCGCAATAGCACGGTATCACAAAACTTATTATATTTCTTCGCATGGTTCCTTCTCCATTTATCCATGTACCTTAACCCAAATCGATTTTAATTCCGAATATTCGTCAAAAGCATAGATCGATTTGTCTTTACCGTTTCCTGATTGTTTGAATCCACCAAATGGTGAAGTGTTATCATCTTCTCCATAGGAATTAATATGCATCAATCCCACCTTGACACGATTCGCAAAATAATATGCCTCGTTCAGATCATTGGTCCATACCGCACCGGCCAGACCATAGATTGTATCATTCGCTAATGCAACTGCTTCCTCTTTTGTGCGATATGCCTGCACGCATACGACCGGACCAAAAATCTCCTCCTTGATAAGTCTGGAATCCTCAGATATCTTGGTTATGATCGTTGGCCGAATACCACATGCACCTTCTGGCAAATCGCTATCCGATGCAGCAATTATAACATCCGCATTCTCCTGTCTCGCCAGATCAATATATTTCATAACTCTGTCATACTGTTCCCGACTGACTACACAGCCAACACGATTCCGAATATCATATGGATTCTGTGGCACATAATCTTCTGCTGCCTTTCTCAAATACTCTAAGAACTGCTCTTGTATGGACTGGTGCACAATCACTCTGGAGGGGGCCGAACATATCTGTCCCTGATTATAAAACATATTCTGTGCTAATACTGCTGCCGCCTCTTCCAAATCAGAATAGTGCGGTGTGACAATATAAGGTCCTTTCCCGCCACACTCCAAGGCAACCCGTTTCATATTGGACTGCCCTACATACTGAATCAGTAATTTCCCGACTTCACTGGAACCGGTAAAAAATATCCCCGCCACATCCTGATGCAATGCCAATGCTTTACCGGCAATCTCTCCATAACCAGGCACTACATTAAATACACCATCCGGTATTCCTGCTTCCTTTGCCAAGGCTGCCACCCGGATTAAAGAGAGGGAAGACTGTTCTGCCGGTTTCATAACTACCGAATTTCCCATTAATAACGCTGGTGAAAACTTCCATGCCGCCACCACCATAGGGTCATTCCACGGAGTGATAATACCAACCACCCCCAACGCTTCCCGTTTTACGACACAAAACGCACCTGGTCCCGGGGACGCTGATTTATCATATATTTTGTCTATGGATTCCGCAAAATACCGTATGGCTTCAATGGCTTTCGGAATCGAATCATACACATAATTTTGAAATGCCCTGCCTGTCTCATAGGCGTCGAGGGTGGCAATTTCTTCTAAGTGCTTTTCCATGAGATCCGCAAACCGTAACATAATTCGTTGACGCTCTTTTCCTTCCATCCGGCTCCAACTGCCCTGCTGGTATGCCTTTAATGCAATCTCCACTGCATAATCAACATCCTTTTCATCACATGCCACAATCTCAGGCAGCTTTTCCCCTGTTACGCTACTATATTTCTCAATTTTATGATTATTCTTTGGCTGCACATATTCTCCACCAATAAACGCTCTGGTCTCTACATGATATTGTGACAAATCGTACTTCATCTCTTTTCCTCCTGCCTAAAAAAATCTATCGTATTCTTCTATGATAGGTATCTCCTCCAGCTCTTTTCCGATCATAGCAATCACATCCAAATTAGACTGGTGGCGCAGGCAGTGAAAGTCACAGACTACCCCCGGATCTGTCGCCTTCATCACTTCTAAGCGTCTACTGCTGCTCCATATCTCAGAAATTGACATATCCCTGGCATTGCCAACACGAAATCTTTCCTTACCACGCCAATATGGACAAACATATACCCCGGAAGGACAAATCAATGTCCGCAAATGCCCCATTGGACAAAAATGGTATTCTTTGTTTTGTACCTGATCCACACAGTTTAGAGAATCCTCCAGATTAATTGCCTTTGTAATTTTAAAGTGTTCCGTCTCTAAATCATGTAATCTGGCTAATTCCTTTCTTGCCTCCTGCATTCTCTCCGGATCATGTTTCACCAATGCATGATTTTGTCCCCCCACATAACTATAACTTGGCTTCACCTCAAAATAATCACACCCAATTTCCTTTGCCAGCACAGCAGCATCATAGATCTCATGGATATTAGACCGAATCCCGAAACCATCCGCCTCCGTGCGGATTAAATAAGAAAAGCCCAATTTCCCTTTTTTCATCTTCGCCAAAGCACGCATATTCTTGATAATCGCATCAAATTTGGATATTCCATCCTTGGATGGTCTTAACAGATCAAATGTCTTTGCTGTAGCAGCATCCATGGAAACTCTGGTCCAGGAAGAATATGCTGCGATTTCCTCCAAATATCTATCAATAAAATATCCATTTGTAGTAATTCCAATATGAATGTCATGCGTCCCTAAATATTGGATCAATTCTCCCACCGCAGGATGCGCTAAGGGTTCCCCACCACCAATTAAAATCACAGCCTTGACTCCCATTTGAAATAATTCTTCTCCGATTTGTAATAATCTCTCTCTGGAAAAGGAGGTGCTATTTTCTACCAAATCTTCACTGATACACCCCGGACATGCCAAATTACATACCTCGGTTGTATCCAACTCAACCACTAATGGACCATCCGTCCCAACTGTCCAATCCGTGTTCATAATTTTATCGACTACAAATTTTTGATGTAGTTTATCTGTAATGTTCATTTTCTGAATCATGCTTTGGCTCCTCCTGCTACTATCGCAAATCGTTTTCATATCATGTGTCTATTTTACTATTGATCCCCAAATATTTCAACTTTCCGGCACGCTGCTGCCCTATGCCGTCTTTCCCGTATATAACTGATAATATTTTCCCTGTTTTTCTAACAATTCCTCATGTGTACCACGTTCGATAATGCGGCCCTGTTCCAATACCATGATACAGTCACTATTCCGTACCGTTGATAAACGGTGCGCGATCACAAAGGTAGTCCTGCCACGCATCAGACGGTCCATCCCTTCCTGTACCAGCTTCTCCGTACGCGTATCAATCGAACTGGTTGCTTCATCCAGGATCAAGGCAGGTGGATTCGCCACTGCTGCTCTGGCAATCGCCAATAACTGTCTCTGTCCCTGGCTTAAATTTGCACCGTCTCCGGTCAGCATCGTCTGATATCCCTCCGGCAGTCTGCGAATAAAACTATGGGCATTGGCAAGCTTCGCCGCCTCCACCACTTCTTCATCCGTAGCATCCAGCTTACCATAACGGATATTTTCCATTACCGTTCCGGTAAATAGATGGGTATCCTGTAAGACAATCCCGAGAGAACGCCGCAGATCCTTTTTATGAATTTTATTGATGTTAATGCCGTCAAAACGAATCTTACCATCCTGGATATCATAAAAGCGGTTGATCAGATTCGTAATGGTGGTTTTGCCTGCTCCGGTAGCACCCACAAAAGCAATCTTTTGTCCCGGTTTTGCATAGATCTCAATATCGTGCAAAATGAGCTTATCATCATCGTATCCAAAATCTACATGATCAAATACCACATCCCCTTCTAAACGCTTATAGGTAGTCGTCCCCTCTTCTTTATGAAAATGCTTCCATGCCCATATGCCGGTCTGTTTCTCGGACTCTGTCACAGTACCATTTTCTGCCACATTTGCATTAACCAGCTCCACATATCCGTCATCCGTCTCTGGTTCCTGATCCAATAGTTTGAATATACGATCGGCACCCGCTAATGCCATCGCGATGGCATTGACCTGCTGGCTGATCTGATTGATCGGCATGCTAAAAGATTTATTAAACGTCAGGAAACTAACCAGCTTTCCCAGCGTAAATCCTGCAAACCCAATATATGCCAGTATACCACCCACCATAGCACATATCACATAACTTACATTTCCCAGCTGGGAATTGATCGGTCCCAAAATATTGGCAAATGCATTGGCATTATTGGCACTCTCAAACAACTGGTCGTTTAATTCCTTAAATTCATCAATCGCCGCCTGTTCATGACAAAATACTTTCACTACCTTCTGCCCATTCATCATTTCCTCGATCTGACCATTGACACGCCCCAGATCCTTTTGCTGCGCCATAAAAAAGCTGCCGCTTAATCCACCGACTTTCTTCGTGACAAGGACTGTTATCGTCACCATAATCAACGTTACGATCGTCAATGGAATGCTTAAAATCAACATACAAACAAAGATACTGACCACAGTGATGAGACTATTGATCGTTTGCGGTATACTCTGGCTGATCATCTGACGCAGGGTATCTATATCGTTCGTATAATTTGACATGATGTCACCATGTGCATGTGTATCAAAATACTTTATTGGCAGGGTTTCCATTTTTTCAAACATTTCCACCCTGAGGTTTCGCAAAGTCCCCTGTGTCACATTGACCATGATCCGGTTATAAACATAGTTGGAAATGACACCTATGGCGTAAAATCCTGCTACCTGCATCAATTTTATCCATAATGGCCGGAAATCCGGATGGGATACTTTTGTCAAGGGAAGAATATAATCATCGATCAGTTTCTGGGTAAACATGGTTCCCTGTACGTTTGCCAATACGCCTATGATGATACAAACCAGGACAAGGACACAATGGGGCGCATAGTTTTGAAAGACATATTTCAGTAATCGTACTAATTTCCCCACAGGATCTTCGATCTGCTTCCCCGGCATTTTCACACCTTTTGGTAAATTTTGTTGTTTCTGCTCCGCCATCGGATTATACCTCCTTTCCCGGTTCATCAAAATCACCATTGCCATTTACCTGTGATTCAAATACTTCCCGATAAATCACATTGCGTTCCAATAGCTCCTCTGGTGTTCCAAAATCGTCCACTTTCCCATCGTCCATGACGATAATACGATCACAATGTTCGATACTGGTGATCCGCTGCGCGATAATCAATTTTGTTGTCTCTGGAATCTCTTCTGCAAATGTACGCCTGATCTTGGCATCCGTTGCGGTATCCACCGCACTGGTGGAATCATCCAGGATCAATATTTTCGGCTTCTTCATCAATGCTCTGGCAATACAAAGCCGCTGCTTCTGTCCCCCGGAGACATTGGTACCACCCTGTTCGATATACGTCTGATACCCATCCGGCAGCTTCTGAATAAACTCATCCGCACACGCTAACTTGCAGGCATGCCTGCACTCTTCTTCTGTGGCATCTGGATCTCCCCAGCGCAAATTGTCCAGAATTGTACCGCTAAACAACACATTATTCTGTAAAACGACTGCCACTTTATTGCGGAGCACATCCAAATCATATTCCCGCACATCCTTTCCTCCCACATAGACCGCTCCTTCGGATACATCATACAGTCTGCTGATCAAATTAACCAAACTGGATTTGGCACTACCGGTTCCTCCCAAAATACCGATGGTTTCCCCGGAATGTATCTCCAGATTAATATCCTTTAGTACCGGATCGGATGCCTCTTTCTTATAACGAAATACCACATGATCAAAGGCGATACGGCCGTCTGAAACCTCCATCACCGGATCGGCAGGATTCACAATATCTGATCTCTCCTCTAGCACCTCACAGATACGTTCCCCACTGGCAATACTCATGGTGATCATGACAAATACCATAGAAAGCATCATCAAACTCATTAAAATATTCATACAATATGCCAATAATGCTGACAAATCACCGGTTTGCATCGATCCTCCTACGATCATATGCGCCCCCAGCCAGCTGATCAGCAGGATACATCCATAAACTGTAAACTGCATCAATGGCATATTCAAAACAATCATACTTTCTGCCTTTACAAACATTTTGTATACATTTTCACTGGCTCTGCGAAATTTAGAACGCTCAAATTCCTCTCTGGAATATGCCTTTACCACACGTATCGCGGATACATTTTCCTGCACACTTTCATTCAGGTCATCGTATTTGCGAAATACCTGGTCAAAATACTTCATCGTTTTTCGGATCAAAAACAGCAGAATACTGCCCAAGAAAATGACTGCAATCAGATAAATGGTTGCCACCTTGGCATTGACATAAAAAGCCATTGCCATGGCACAGATCAATGACATCGGTGCACGCATACACATACGCAAGATCATCTGATATGCATTTTGTATATTAGTGACATCTGTTGTTAATCTGGTAACCAATCCTGATGTGCTATATTTATCAATATTCGAGAAACTAAAGGTCTGTATGTTTTCGTACATTGCCAACCTTAAGTTCTTTGCCAGACCTGTGGCTGCCTCTGCTCCATACTTACCACCCATAGCGCCAGACCAAAGTCCCAATAAGGCAAGTACCAGCATCCATCCACCCATAATGTAAATATGCCTCAAATCGCCTTTCATGACACCTTCATCAATGATAGATGCCATCAATAAGGGAATCAACGTCTCAAATATCACCTCCAGTATCATGAAAACCGGCGTCATAATAGAGACAAATTTATATTCCTTAATCTGTGTTCCTAATGTCTTTAACATATATATTTCCTTCTTCTAAATCAAAACGTCATCATGCTACGTGAAACTGCCACTGCAAGTTCTTGCAGTGGCAGTTCAAACTACTCTCATTCCTTAATCCAGATTGAACATATAGACATCCTTGGTATCTTTCTTTTGTGTTACCAAATCATTGACCTCAATATAGGTCACACTGGACTTTTTCTTATTCCGGATTGTCAGTTTAATATACGGATATACACTTACATAAGTCTTATTGTAAGGGAAATAGTATTGTACACTATCCGTCAGGAACCGTTTCTCTGATTCCAGGAACTGTCCTCCACCATTTGGATCTGTCATCCGGAACGTCTTTAACTCTGTGCCGGATTTCTTCTCCCGGTAAATACTGTTAATCGGCTGGGTAAGTGTATTTGCATCATCATTCTTATCCGATACAAATGCTGCTGTAACTGCTTTAATATTACCTCCCACCAGATTTCCGTCATGCGGAGTGAAGTAAATCTTATGCGTATCTGTATCCGTTAAGAAATCCGTATCGGTAACCTCTTCCTCCTCTGCCTTTGTACCGTCTCCCGGTGTATCTCCCTCATCAAGGGATGGATCGGTGACATCCGTGTTCAAATTATCATCCAGATACAAACGAACCGATAATAAGACAACATTTCCATTACTCTGATATGGTTGCAAACATACATACACCAAATCATCATTTAGCGCAACCTTTGTTTCAAAGGATTGCTTAAATTCACCAACCGTCATACGAACCACTTGTATATCTGTAGAATCCGTACTGCCGTCCACACATGCTGTAAAGAATTTACCATAACCCCAGTTATCATATCCACCATGTGTCTCTAATACATACGATGTTCCATCCACCTTACTATTACAACGATAG
>JAUNIU010000117.1 GCA_030523265.1 Eubacteriales bacterium
CGGGAGGTGACAGGAGTTGAAACGTAATGCATATTTTCAAATGATACATGAATCGGATGGGATATATTTACAAGCATTTCCTGCGGTGGATGGTGGTTCCCCGCTGCAGACAGAGGATATTTTAAGCTATTTGGAATTAAAAAAAATAGGTGTTGTGGATGTCTCAACTATTAAGAGGTTTGTAGAAGATGCGGCGGAGAATAAACAGGCCCGTGTGCTGGTTTCCAGAAATGGCAATCAGCTGCCGGAGAAAGAGACTGCGGTGATTACGCTGGATAAGCGTGCGTGGTTAGCCAAGATCCGGCTATATCCGCCTTCCAGTGAAGGCTCCCGCATGAGTCTCGATGAGTTGCATTCCCTGTTGGAACAATATGGAGTGAAACATGGTATCCTGGAACAGAATTTATCCCTGCTTTGGAAAGCGAAGTTATATTGTACAGATGTTCTGATTGCGAAAGCGACTATGCCGGTACAGGGAAAGAATGCCTCTGTGGAATATCACTTTAATGCGGAAAAGACCAATAAACCAGCTATGCTGGAGGATGGCAGTGTGGATTTTCACAGTCTGGACATGATTGAACGGGTGGAAGAAGGGCAGTTATTGGCTACCCTGACGCCGGAGGTACAGGGAACACCGGGAATGACAGTCTCCGGGGAAACGATACCACCAGCCAGAGTCAAAAAGAAGATTTTGAAACATGGCAAACACATACGTATGGATGAAGAAGGACTGCATCTTTATTCGGAAGTCTCTGGTAATGTGACGCTAGTGGATGATACGGTATTTGTATCCAATGTCTATGAAGTTCCGGCAGATGTGGGTACCTCCACAGGTGATATTACGTATGATGGCAGTGTAGAAGTAAAAGGGAATGTACTGTCTGGTTATAAAGTGGTGGCAGATGGGGATATTATCGTTAATGGCACCGTGGAAGCAGCCGTTTTGAATGCAGGTGGCAAGATTGTCCTGAAAAATGGTGTTCAGGGAATGGGTAAGGCAGAACTCATCGCAAAGGGCGATGTGATCTCAAACTTCATCGAGAGTGCTACAGTAAAAGCCGGAGGCAAGGTGATGACCGAAGCGATCATGCACAGTCAGGTGGAAGCGCAGGATCAGATCGAAGTAGAAGGAAAGCGGGGAATGATTGCCGGAGGACGTGTTCGTTCTACGAAGATGATATCTATGAAAATTGCGGGTTCTACCATGGGAACCCAGACGGAGTTAGAGGTGGGGACTGACCCAACTCTGGTGGACCGGTATCAGAATATAGAAAAAGAGATGGAAAAGATATCCAGTGAACGGGATAGTCTTTTGCAAAATATTTCTATTTTGAAAAAGCGGTTGCAAACCACAGGCAAATTAGACGATGACAAGCGAAAGAAGCTAAAGGATTCTGCAGACCGTATTCAGGAAATTGGCGAACAGATGGAAACATTAACCGAAGAGTACGAGGCACTGGATAAACAGCTAGAGGACGGTGCCGGTGGCGGTAAGATCGTGGTCAGAGATGTGGCATATCCAGGTGTCAAGATCACCATATCCAACGTTTCCACATATCTGCATACCGAATCTCAATATTGTACATATGTGCGGGAAGGTGCAGATATCCGGACACGGGCTATCATTTAATAGCTTGAGTTTCCGTATTTTTGGCTTTGAACTATTTTTCCTGTGAAAAGACCATGCGGAAACTCAAGATTGAATGGATGTAGTAGAGAGGAGGAATTCTATGTCTCTAACGTTTGATTATATTACCATCCCTCCCAAATCGCAGGAGGTAACGCAGGTTCAAAACGCGGAACAGGTGCGCTACGATCACAATCAGCAGGAAGTGGCGGCACAGGTACAGCAAAACGTAAAGCAGCAATCCGAGCAGACGATTCGCCGGAATAAGGCGGAAAACGAGCCAAACCGTTATGACAAAGAAGAAAAAAGGAGACAGGGACGGCAAAAGGGATCGTCCGGGCATGGGAAAAAACAGGAAGAAGCCGATGAACAGAAACCGTTGATCGGAGAAAGTAAGTTTGATATACGAGTATAAGCTTTAGGAGGCAGACATGATTTGGTTAGAAATTGGAATGATTCTCATCGGTATGGGCGCCATTATTTATAGCGTTCGTCTGGCAGATTCCCCGCGGAGGGAAAATGAGACAACGAAAAAGGCGATGCATGTGATTGATGTTGACACCGCAGAACAGATGGAACAACAACTGGCGGATTATCAGCAGAAAGTGGAGAATATTGCGGCAGAAACAGAATTGCAGACCGGGGATAAGATGAAGGATTTATCCAATGAAAGCATTCTGGGAATCAGTGAGTATTCGGATCAGGTTTTGGATAAAATTGAGAAAAACCATGCAGAAGTAGTATTTCTATATAATATGTTAAATGAAAAACAGGAGGAACTGAAAGGCATTATTAAAGATGCGGATAAGATGAAGGCAGAGCTTCGGGATGAACTATCTGTGCTGTATCAGGAAAATCAGGAATGGATACAGGATGTGAAGGCAGAGTTGCAGGAAGCGGTGGAGCACAGCGTCGCGGTGATGCGGGATGCGGTGGCAGAGAGCACAGCGGATGTGGAGAAAACAGTAGAGGCAAAAGAAGAGGAAGAGTTGTCGGAGTGGGAGGAAATACAGAGCGAGGAAAGAAATGTTCCAGACGCAGGTTATGAAGAAGTGGATGGTTTTGTCAGAAAAGATGAAATTTTAGATTTATACAAAAAGGGACATTCCGTCTTGGAGATTTCTAAGCTGTTGTCCTTAGGACAGGGAGAAGTGAAGTTTGTCATCGATGTGTATGGTAAGAAGTAAGAGAAAGGGCTGTGAAGATGGATAAAAAGACATTTTGGTGCGGGTTTGGAGTGGGTGTATTATTTGCTTCCATTATCCTGGGGATATCCTGTATGGTTCGGACTTCTGACAGCCAGGTGGTATCCCGGGCAAAAAAATTAGGTATGGTCTATGAGAAAGAAGCAGACAATACCAAAGTGACCCAAAAAGCGGAAAATACTGCGGAGCCAACGGAAAAGCAAAAGGCAACGGCAGATCCAAAGGCAACCCAGGCGCCGAAAGCAACGGAGAAAACCACTGCTCCTACACCGGAAAAAGAGGATACCGAGCAGAAGGCAACGACTGCACCTGATAAAAAATCCGGAAATGATGCGGATACCTCTATGGAGGAAGAAAAGAAGAAGCTGGAGCAGGAGAAAAAGAAAATGCAGGAAGAGGTGAAACAGGCCTCGAAAAGCTTGGAAATTAAGGCGGGAGACTGGTCTTCTACCGTCAGTCAACGTTTAGAGAGTATGGGGATCATTGATGATGCCAAGGAGTTTGATGTGTATTTAAATGATCATGGATATAGCAGTTCCATCAATGCAGGAACATATAAAGTCTCTCCGGATGATACGTATGAGGAGCTGGCGAGAAAAATAACCGGGAAATAGGCAGAAAGGTTGACAGAAATCATGAGATTCAGACCATGTATTGATATTCATAATGGATCTGTAAAACAGATCGTGGGAGGCAGTCTGTCGGATCAGGGAAACCTGGCGACAGACAATTTTGTTTCAAAGTATGACGCAGCATTTTATGCAGATATGTATCGGCGGGATGGCCTGTCCGGGGGACATATTATCCTGCTGAATCCGGCGGAAAGTGAGTATTATCCGGCGGATGTAGAGCAGGCGGCGGCTGCGTTAAAAGCATATCCGGGTGGCATGCAGATTGGTGGAGGAATGAATCTGAACAATGCAGAGCAATTTTTGGATATGGGAGCCTCGCATATTATTGTTACGTCATTTGTATTTCGCAGTGGGATGGTGGATTATGAACGTCTGACCAGTCTGCGGGAACTGGTGGGCAGGGAACGCCTGGTGCTGGATCTGAGTTGCCGATTGGTAAACGATGATTATTATATTGTGACAGACCGTTGGCAGAAAGTCACAAAAGAGCGGTTTAATGCAGAGACGCTGGAGCGTTTGGCAGAATACTGCGATGAATTTCTGGTACATGCTGTGGATGTGGAGGGCAAGGCATCTGGGATTGAACGGGAAGTGATTCGTCGTCTGGGGGCGCAGGATATCCGTCCGGTAACATATGCAGGCGGTATCCATGGACAGGAGGATCTGGATTATATCAAAGAAGTAGGGAATGGACGGGTGGATTTCACCATCGGGAGTGCACTGGATTTGTTCGGTGGAACCATACCATATCAAAGATTTGTAACAAAAATGTAATAATTTCCAGGATGAAGGGTTGATTTTTTTAAAAAACATGCTATAATTGTTACGTAAATGTTAAGTAATGATTAAAAAATGAAACATTTACGTAAGGAATTTATCATTTGTGTCAGGGACACAGATGATAATATAGGAGGTTTTTATGTTTTTTAAGAAAATGGCAATGGCTGTATTGACAGTAGGATTTATAGCAGGAATATGGATGCAGCCAGTATCCGTAGCAGCGATGGAGGAGCAGACTTCTGTGATGGATGTCACAGAAAATGTGGATACAGATTCCGCAGAATCCGCAAAGGATACCGAGGAGATAAAAGATACAGAAGATACCGTTATATCCGGCGATTCTGTCACGGAGAAAGAGCAGGTTCAAAATACCGCAGCACCGGCAGCTACCCCTAAGGTGGTAAAGGTTACTGCTAATGTGGCAGTTACTTCTGGTAAGAAGACCAATGCAGCCAGTGTGACAAAGAAAAAGACAGCGAAGAAATATACGCAATCAGAATTGCGGCTGATGGCAAGCATTATTAATTGTGAGGCAGGCGGAGAGAGTTATCAGGGACAGGTTGCTGTGGGAATCGTTGTGATGAACCGTGTGAAATCCAAGGCATTTCCGAATACCATTAAGAAAGTAATCTATCAGAAGGGACAATTTTCTCCTGTGAGAAATGGTATGCTTCGCAAGAAATTGAAACAGTATGATGCGGGTAAGATACATTCAGCACAGTGGAAATCTTGCATTAAGGCAGCGAAAAAGGCTTTGAATGGTCAGACTACGATTAAATTAAAGGGCAAAACCAAAAGTATGAAAGGTGTTCGTTTCTTTAGTGTATATCTCAGCGGTGCGAAATTCCGTCTGGGAGGACATCGTTTCCGGTAAGACAGACACGGGCTTTGATTTTATCATTTTGGTGATGAAATCAAAGCTTTTTATTTTTTTCTTTTCTAATTCCATGTTATATGCTATGATATAACGTGATATAAAATTTTTTCGAAATTCTTATATGAACATCGAAGGAGGAGACAGAGTGAGTAATCCAGGCGATTTAAAAGAGGGAATGGAAAACGAGGAAGTGGTTTCTCGCAATTTTATCGAAAATATTATTGATCAGGACATCGAGGAAGGGACATATCAAAAGATTGTTACGAGATTTCCGCCAGAGCCAAATGGATATCTGCACATTGGACATGCCAAGTCTATTATCTTAAATGCAGGTCTGGCGAATCAGTATGGTGGTGAATTCCATTTGCGTTTTGATGACACGAATCCCATGAAGGAAAAGACGGAGTTTGTGGAATCCATTATGGAGGATGTCAAGTGGATCTGCGGAGATCTGGACAAGGATAATGTATTTTTTGCATCGGATTATTTTGATCAGATGTATGCCTGTGCCATCAAATTGATCAAGAAAGGAAAGGCATTTGTCTGTGATTTGAGTGCGGAACAGATGCGGGAGTATCGCGGTACCTTAACCGAACCAGGAAAAGATAGTCCGTATCGTAACCGCTCCATTGAGGAAAATCTGGATTTGTTTGAACGGATGCGTGCCGGCGAATTTGAAGATGGGGCAAAAGTGTTGCGTGCCAAGATTGATATGGCATCTCCGAACATGAATATGAGAGATCCGATTCTGTACCGGGTTGCCCGTATGGAACATCATAATACAGGAAATGAATGGTGCATTTATCCAATGTATGATTTTGCACATCCGATTGAGGATGCCATCGAAGGGGTATCCCATTCGATCTGTACGTTGGAATTTGAGGATCACCGTCCACTGTATGACTGGGTGGTGCGTGAGCTGGAATTTGAGAATCCGCCAAAGCAGATTGAGTTTGCAAAATTATATCTGACGAATGTGGTGACTGGTAAGCGCTATATTAAGAAATTGGTGGAGGATGAGATCGTAGATGGATGGGATGATCCGCGTCTGGTGTCTATAGCGGCATTGCGGCGGCGTGGTTTTACACCGGAGTCTATCCGTAGCTTTATGGAATTGTCCGGCGTATCCAAGGCACAGAGTTCATCGGATTATGCCATGTTAGAGTATTGTATCCGGGAGGATCTCAAGATGAAACGCCCTCGTATGATGGCAGTGTTGGATCCGGTGAAATTGGTGATCACCAATTATCCAGAAAATGAGATCGAATATCTGGATGTTTCTAATAATCAGGAAAACGAGGAAATGGGCACCAGAAAAGTTCCATTTGGCAAGGTTCTTTATATTGACCGGGAAGATTTTATGATCGAACCGCCTAAGAAATATTTCCGCCTTTATCCGGGCAATGAAGTACGTCTGATGAATGCTTATTTTGTGACCTGTACAGATTATGTCACGGATGAGGAAGGGAATGTGACGGAAGTTCACTGTACTTACGATCCGGAGACGAAGAGCGGTTCCGGATTTACCGGACGGAAGGTCAAAGGCACGATTCAGTGGGTTTGTGCCGAGACTGCGGAACAGGTTGAGGTTCGTTTGTATGAAAACATTGTAGATGAAGAAAAGGGCGTGTACAATGAGGATGGTAGTATTAATGTGAATCCGGATTCCCTGAAAATTTTGAAAAATTGTTATGTGGAGCCGGCATTGGCAGAGGCAAAGCCGATGGACAGCTTCCAGTTTGTCAGACAGGGGTATTTTTGCGTTGATTCCAAAGATACCACAGAGGATCATTTGGTATTTAACCGTATTGTGTCATTAAAGAGTTCATATCGCCCGAAATAAGGAGGGAATTAGCATGAGTTTATTTTCAAATTTAGGAAAATTTGGATTAGATAAGTTAGAAGAAATGGATGTGTTTGAGGAGGACCATAAGAAGGAAGCTGCGGAGGGACAATCGGAAGAACAGCATACCGTGATGGAAGAAGATCTGCTGTTTGACAAAGGGTTCACCTGTCCGGTATGTGATAAGGAATTTCATTCCAAAATGGTGCGGACCGGTAAAGTAAAACTGCTTTCCGCAGATACCGATCTGCGTCCAAAATATCAGTTGGTGGATTCGTTGAAATATGATGCACTGGTATGTCCGCATTGTGGGTATGCTTCCCTTAGCCGGTTCTTTAAATTTATGCTGCCGGCACAGGCAAAAATGATCCGGGAAAATATTACCAAGAATTTTAGTGGGATCGATACCAATGGAAGTACATATAGTTATGATGATGCCATTGCCAGACACCAGTTGGCACTTGCCAATGCCGTTGTGAAAAAAGCCAAGACCAGTGAGAAGGCATATACTTGCCTGAAAATGGCATGGTTATACCGGGGCAAGGCAGAAACCTTACCAAAGGATACGGAAAACTATGCACAGGAGATCAAAGCGTTAAAGAAGCAGGAAATAGAATTATTAAACAATGCCTGTGAAGGGTTTTTATCAGCTTATAGCAAAGAGAATTTTCCAATGTGTGGTATGGATGAATTGACCATGACGTATCTGGTGGCAGATTTGTGCAGACGTACCGGCCGGTTTGACGAATCCGCCCGTTGGATTTCCAGAGTGCTCACCAGCCGTACCGCGAATGAACGCATCAAAAACAAAGCACGTGATATTAAGGAACTGCTGGAAAAGGATAAGGCGCGAATGAAAGCAGCCAAGACAAACTAATTATTAGAAACACAAAAGCGATACCTGTTTGGGATATCTTAGGACAAGATGACAAGACAGGATATCGCTTTTTCATTGTGGTTGTGGCTTGATTTTGCGCTTCTATTCGGAAATGATCGTATGATTGGTTTTCACGATGCTGCGTGGCAGTGCATCCCGGGAATTTTTCCAAGGTGCATCGGCATTGCGATAATCAAATTTGTCAGTAAACCACTCCAGATCGTCCGTTACCCGCTTCATATTCTCCAGATAGGTTCGGTTCAGGTCCTGTATAAAGTTCTCCAGCTTTGCGCCGGACCATTTCTTGCGTGCGGCTTCCCGCAGAGCAGCATAGTGGCTGGTACATACTCCTTTTCCGGTTTGGAATATCTGGCGAAATGCGGTGTCTTTATCATAGCAATACAGGATCGTTTCCAGATAGCGGTGAAATATTCGATCCATACGGTTGCATACATAGCAGGAATGTTCCAGTTTGTCCAGATATTCGGTCAATTCATCGGTGTCTTTTTTGGCAAACAGTCCTTTTCCGGATGTGGTTCCCTTCTGACTTAATCGTTCGATCATTTCATTTGTGCGCTTCATGTGTGTATGTAGCATTAATGCCAGACCCAGACGGTTTTGATATTGATACATCTGACGGACATGATGGCTGCAAAAACCGACTTCATTGGTTTCCATACGCACATCGTCCTCCATATAACTTGGTCCCATCACGAAGTCAATGGATTCTTTTTCCAGGTCAGCATAGAGCTTGCAGACTGGACATTCACAGTCCGTACGAAATGCATCGTTAACTGGGATGGTAAATAATTGTTCCTTCATGGTTTTTCCTCTCTTTGGATTGTGTTAACTACGAGATCTTTCCTTTCTAGTATAGCCTATT
>JAUNIU010000118.1 GCA_030523265.1 Eubacteriales bacterium
CTATTTAGCCAAATGTATTCAGTATGGGGAACAGGGATTGTCGATCTGTTCACTGGCAGACCGCATGGACAATACAGAAAAAGATGTTCTCCGGGCATTGCAATACTGGGAGAAAAAGGGATTAATGCAGATCAACCGGGATACAGGCTCCGGCGAGATCATCGGGATCGATATGCTGGCCCCCGGAACGCCAGCCACACAGGGCTCCCCAGGCAGCAGAACAGAAGACTCGACATCTGCTGTCGCATCTACTGCAAGCAGTCAGAGTGCAGCCACACAGGAGCCTTCTGTCCATGCCAATATTGTACCGATCCCGCCAAACCACAGAGAGCACCGGGGCACTCCCCCGACAGCTTCAGACAGTCCTGCCGCCCACCAGATATCGAAGAACCATGCTGGGAGAACCGCGAAAGATATCACAATCTCCAGCGCAAGGCGAAAGGAACTGGCGGCAAATGATGAATTTATCTGGACATGCCATGTGATCGAAAGCTACCTGGAGCGGCCTATGAAGCCAAACGAAACACAACTGATTGCTTATTTATATGATACTTTACATTTCTCAAAGGATTTGTTGTTATATCTATATGAGTACTGTATCTCTCTGGGAAAGACCAACTGCAATTACATTCAGGCGGTGGCATTATCCTGGGATGAACAGGGCGTCACCACACCGGAAGAAGCAGAGCAGGCATCTACTGCATACAACGCAGCTTATAATGCGGTGTCCAAGGCATTGGCACTGGGACGGGCATTGGCTGCAGTGGAGAAAAAGTATGTGGACCGTTGGCAGAAAAACTGGGGAATGGATCTGGGGGTCATATTGGAGGCATGCAACCGCACGGTATTAAAACTACATGGCGCAGATTTTAAATATACGGAAGGGATATTAGATCACTGGCGGCAGGACGGAGTACATACCTTACAGGATGTGGAAAAAGCAGATTTGGTTTATGCCCAAAGCAAAGCGGAGAAAAAACAAACCTCCACCCCACATACACAAACCAAATCCAGAAACCAGTTTCAGAATTTCCAACAGAGAACCCCCTCCTCACAGGAGGTGGATGATTTGGAACGTAAACTATTAATGCGTTGATCATGCTTCAGACAACGATCACGGACAAGGAGGATTCAATGGGACTCTCAAATACACAGTATCGGGATATCATGTTTCGCTATGATCAGACCCGCATGAAAAATCAGCGCATCCTGGATCAGCGATATGAAACTTTATTTCAGGAGATACCGGGATTGAAGCAGGTCCAAAACGATATCATGGGACTGTCCTTAAGCCAGGCACGGGAAGAGTTGCTTCATCCAAATGATGCCGGACAGACAGACGACATCTATCAGCAAAAACGACAGGCTTTGCTGCAAAAAAAGACCCGGTTATTATTAGATCATGGCTATCCGGCAGATTATCTGGGTGCCATTTATGATTGCCCGGACTGTCACGACACCGGATATATTGATAACAAGCCATGCCACTGTCTGCGTCAGGCAGAGACGCTGGCATTATACGAAAGTTCTAATCTCATGCACATATTAGAGAACGAAAACTTCGATACATTCAATGAATTGTATTACAATGATACCACCGTTAATGAGAATCTTTCTCTGACACCACGGGAAAATATTAAAAGAGTGCGGGAAGTCTGTCTGGATTTTATCAAACACTTCGATGAAGCCTATGATAATCTGATCCTCTATGGACCAACCGGAGTGGGCAAAACTTTTTTGACTCACTGCATCGCCAAACAGCTTTTGGACACGTCACATACCGTCCTTTACTTGACTTCCTTAGAGCTTTTTGATATTTTAGAGAAAAATAAGTTCAACAAAGAGGATGCATCTACCTCCAACGAACAAATTTCTTACATATTAAATAGCGAATTGCTAATCATCGATGATCTGGGCACGGAATTAGTGAACAGTTTCACCGCTTCCCAGCTATTTTATTTCATCGAAGAGCGGCACATGAGGCAACGGTCCACGATCATCTCCACAAATCTATCATTCCAGGAGTTGCGGGATCGGTATAGTGAGCGTATTTTTTCCAGATTTACGGGTTATTATAATTTTTTGATGATCATTGGAGATGATATTCGTATCCAGAAGGCGATCCGATAAATTCTCTGATATAAGTATGTTTAATCAGGAATCTGGCTCATTATAAACAATCTAAATGAAAATCACATCAAATTGAAGAATAGTGTGAAAAATAAGCATGATTGCTTACTTTTTGCACGCGATACTTGTTCACGTTGGCTATATTGTGCTGGAGCGTCACAGATAGCTCTGATGGCAGATGAGAAACCGCCTTTGTGCATTTTTCACCGCCCCGTCACTTACGCTCCGGAATGGAGATTACTATGAAACGACATGATAAGTTAGCAGAAACACTTCCGGTAGGCACTCTGGGAATACTGGCACTGGAAAGCAGCCGGGATATGGGTAAACGGGTCAACGACTATATCGTTGACTGGAGAAAGGAACGCGCATCCCGCCATACTGTGGCTTCCTCCTTCGCCGGCTATAACCGGGATTCTTTCATCATTGAATCCTCCTGTCCTCGTTTTGGTTCCGGAGAAGCCAAGGGAATTATCAAAGAATCCGTGCGCGGAGACGATCTCTATCTGTTAGTGGATGTATGTAACTATAACCTGACTTATACTGTCTGCGGACATACTAACCATATGTCACCGGATGACCATTATCAGGATCTGAAACGTATCATTGCGGCAGTGGGTGGTAAAGCCCGCCGTATCACGGTGATTATGCCTTTCCTGTATGAGAGCAGACAGCACCGCCGCAGCACCAGAGAATCTCTGGACTGCGCTTTGGCATTGCAGGAACTGACACAGATGGGCGTAGAAAGTATTATCACCTTCGACGCACATGATCCGCGTGTACAGAACGCTATTCCATTAAAGAGTTTTGAGACGGTTCAGCCTAGCTACCAGTTCATCAAGGCATTATTAAAGAATGTGCCGGATCTCACAGTAGACGCAAATCATTTAATGGTAATCAGCCCGGATGAAGGTGCCATGGGACGTGCGGTATACTATGCCAATGTATTAGGAATCGATGTGGGAATGTTCTATAAACGCCGCGACTACAGC
Source organism: Eubacteriales bacterium (assembly GCA_030523265.1). Classification (GTDB taxonomy): domain Bacteria; phylum Bacillota; class Clostridia; order Lachnospirales; family Lachnospiraceae; genus Butyribacter. The sequence goes on from JAUNIU010000118.1 coordinate 3,123, forward strand.
CGTATCGTAGACGGACGCAATCCAATCATTGCCCATGAATTTTTAGGCTCCGATCTGGAGGGCAAAGATGTCATCATCATTGACGATATGATTTCCTCCGGAGAGAGTATGATCGATGTTGCCACCGAATTAAAGCGTCGCAAAGCAAATCGTATTTTTGTGGCTGCTACCTTTGGTCTGTTTACCAATGGTATGGAAAAATTTGATGAAGCACATGAAAAGGGTCTGATCCACCGTGTGCTGACTACCAATCTGGTATACCAGCCGGAAGAAGTCCTGGCGCGGGATTATTATATCAATGTGGATATGAGCAAATATATCGCGTTGTTAATCGACACATTAAACCACGACCAGTCCATCAGTGAATTATTAAATCCGGCAGAACGTATTCAAAATATATTAAAAAAGTACGGAAAACGTTAATTGCGTTTGATATTTTAGATTTATGTTTTAGATTTAATATATTTTTTAGAAATCAGACAAATTCTATCCACAATTGAATGTTATGATAGGATCATAGAAATCAAGGAAAGCAAAAACAGATGAATTGATTTCTATCATAATTTTCAATTTAGCCGACTGACTTATGTTTGAGATAGATTCTTTTTCATTTTTTTCATTTTGGCCTGTGGTAGCTCCCTCTGCCATGGGCCGACTCCTTTTAAAAGAAATTTCTTATTTTCATATCTCCGAAAATCTCTATTTCCCATCAACCAAAATAGGATATGATCTTATTTATTATATAATCAAAATACTGGCACACTCCAAATCATCCGCCAACTCATACACCCTGCCACTTTCCAATCCAACGACGGTCGGCCGGAGAACCGCCTCAGAATGATTCTCCACCACACACGCCTTCTCCCCATTACTAAGCTGTACTACGGAATCTACCGGATACAAAATGACACTTCCCAGAAATCCCCGCATAGCATTGATATCCAGTTCTCCTGTCATGGACATTATGATTTCAATGGCATCCCGCTGCGACATCCCCTTTTTATATGGACGCTCGGTAACCAGCGCATCATATACATCTACTACGGAAAGAATTTTGGCATAAGGAGATATCTTTTCTGCGGTTACTCCCAGCGGATATCCCTTTCCATTCATCTTCTCATGATGTTGTAATACAGCGATGGCGATCGGCAGGGAGAACTCTTCTTTTTCTTTCAAAATCTGATACCCATATACGGAATGTTTTTTCATTACCTCAAATTCTTCGTCCGTGAGCCTTGCGGGTTTGTTTAAAATCTCTAAAGGGATTTTGGATTTGCCCATATCATGGAGCAGTCCCGCGATCCCGATATTATAGACATCCTGGTGGCTCATACCCATCTTCTTGGCCACGATCATGGACATGGTAGCCACATCTACACTGTGCTTAAAAGTATATTCATCACTGACTTTTAGCGCAGTAATATCCACCGCGATGGCAGCATTATCCTCAATCGCCTTCAGAAGATTACCAGTAATGTTTGCCGAGGTCGATGTGAAATCGGGAGAATCCGTATCATTATATAGAAACTGTATCCCCTCCGACACCCGTTTTTTTATGCTTTCGGAAAGTTTCACCTTGACCGGATCCTCCGTACGCAGCTTCGATATGTTATTTCGCGCCGTTGCCGATGCCGGCTCTGCCTCTGGTTCTTTCGGAATCTCCGGGTCCTCTTCCCCTTCTGATATATAGACACCATTGACCCCCATGCGCTCCAGTGCTTCTATCTGATAGCCAGCCAGATGCGTTCCTTTGGCAATCAGGACACGGTCCAATCGGTCCTTTATATTTTGGTCTATACGCATTCCCTCCTGCAAGGAACGCGTCCTTACGAAATATCGTTTGATCATGTTTATGTTCCTTCTTTACTATTGAACCAGAACCTCTGTCAACGGATTTTGCAACCGACTGGTAAAAAATTTCACTACAACACCTGTGAATATAGCAGCGATAATCGTTCCCTCTCTCGTGCCAATTACTTGAAAATCAAAGAAAATAAGCGAAAGTACAATAGCCAAAATCACACACCCTATATCAAAGGCAATCTTAATATTGCCAAAATTCTTTCCTGTCACATCCGAAACCGCCTGGACAAATGCCTCACCAGAGTTCATAATCACTCCTGCGATCACAGCAAGAGATATGCCGAATCCAAGAATAATGACTCCCATGAGAACCATGGCAAACCGCACCAGATAATAATCGGTTGGAATGTGAGATGCACACCACACCCCAAAATCCGTGAAATATCCAAACAACAAAGACAATGGTATCTGCAACAACTGAACCAACTTGAAATTTTTCCGCAAAATCACTATTTGTCCTGCAATCAGAATGCAGTTCCAAAGAATCAGCCACACTCCCATAGACAAAGAAGTAAATGCATAACTAAAAACATTTGCCACAGAAGAGATGGGCGATACTCCCAACCCGCCGCATTTCGTCACAGCCACACCCATCGCAGAAAAAAACAAACCGATCACCAACAAAACATATCGTTTCAAAACTTCTTTCTTTAACACCCAAACACTTCTTTCTATCAAACTAGATCAGCTTCATATCTGCCATAGCTTTTCTCAAAATTTCCTTATGTGACGCTTCCATCTCTGTCAGAGGAGCGCGCAGTGTTCCCACATTCTTACCCATCATATTCATTGCCGCTTTCACCGGAATCGGGTTCACTTCACAAAATAGTGCATCGTACAGCGGCAGACAATCCAACTGCATCTGTGCCGCAGTTTTCACATCGCCCTCCAGATATTTGGTAACCATATCATGCATATAGCGCGGTGCCACATTGGACACGACCGAGATCACACCAATGCCCCCCAGAGATAACATAGGGATCGTCTGATCATCATTGCCGGAATATAAATCAATCTGACCATCGGTAAGATGCATGATCTGCGCTACATTACTAATATTTCCGGTCGCCTCTTTCACCCCTACAATGTTCTCCACATCACGCACCAGAGTGGCAATCGTCTGTGGCTGCAATCCGCAACCGGTACGGCTCGGTACATTGTACAGAATGATCGGGGTATCTACCGCATCAGCAATCGTAGTATAGTGTGCTATCAGACCATTCTGCGTGGCTTTATTGTAATAAGGCGTAACCACCAGCAGTCCATCTGCCCCCGCTTCCGCCGCTTCTTTGCTGAGTTGCACCGCTGTAGCGGTACTGTTAGAACCTGTGCCCGCAATCACAGGAATCCTGTGATTGACACGCTCGATCGCAAACCGGATCGTATCTATATGCTCCTGTTCACTCATGGTAGCAGACTCTCCCGTAGTACCACAGATAATGATAGCATCCGTTCCCTCTGCGATCTGTAACTCCAAAAGTTCGTCCAACTTATCAAAATTAATTTCCAGATTGTCCTTCATCGGTGTAATCAGTGCTACACCAGCACCTTGAAATACTGACATTTCATTCTCTCCTTTCGTGTATGCAAAAAAAGAAGCCATGCATACGCACCGCCTCTTATCACATATCAAATGGTATCAAAGTCGATAGCGCTCCATCTGGCGATGACAGTCATGACATTATTCACGTCATGCCCAGAGAAGCACATTACAGGATGTAACTCTCTTCGGCACTTTCCCCTTTCCCACGCCCTCCTCTGTCCCTGTGACATCCGGCATGTTACTCATGAAAAATGCGACCTCTATCTGCTATTATTCTACAAAAAGGGTAACACGATCCCTATCATTTGTCAATACGCTAACACCTTGCGTTTCTGTATTTTGTATGAACTGGTGTGAAAAGTAACACAGGAATCTAATAATCCTCAAAGGTCCTTTCATATTCCACCCGGTATATTGCATCCTCAGGATATCCTCCCTTTGTTTTATCATATATCATCTTATCTTTATTAAACACCATAATGCTTGTGACGCCGATATAATCCGGCTTGTTTTCGTACTCTTTCACTAAACCAACCCTTATTTGATAATTTGCATCGCGATCCGTTTTCACTGTCATCGACTCAGCGGATTGTGTCTTGACACGATTTCCATCTATGTCTGGTCCTAAACTTCCTGGCATCCGCCCCGGTTCATCATAGTCAATAATATTCCCATCGATATATTGAAACATCCCCTCGATTTTATCATCTAATTCCGGATCATTTTCCTGTATATAAGGGCAGAAAATCTTATGGATGCTTTCCACATCCTGATCCTGGATCGCCTGGAGCACAATTTCCGTTGCATCGACAGGATCCATATAAGTAGTCCCACTGTCTGTCTCTGGTTTATTATAGATGACGGAACAACCCGCCAGGCAGCTTATCATCAGAACCAACAATAGGAAAACACTCCGATTCGTGAAACGTTTCATCCACTCCCTCCTTTCCTTTACCAGATCCTCCATACCCTGATACCATAGGAATCTAATAATCCTCAAAGGTTCTTTCATACTCCACCCGGTATATCGCATCCTCCGGATATCCTCCCTTTGTTTCATCATATATCATTTTGTCTTTATTGGACACCATAATGCTTGTGACACCGATATGATCCGACTTATTTTCGTACTCTTTCACAGTAGAAACTGTTATCGAATAATTCGCATTTTGATCCGTTTTTACTGTCATCGCCTCAGCAGATTGTGTCTTGACACGATTTCCATCTATGTCTGGTCCTAAACTGCCTGGATCCCGTCCCGGTTCATCATAGTCAATAATATTCCCATCGATATATTGAAACATCCCCTCGATTTTATCATCTAATTCCGGATCATTTTCCTGTATATAAGGGCAGAAAATCTTATGGATGCTTTCCACATCCTGATCCTGGATCGCCTGGAGCACAATTTCCGTTGCATCGACGGGATCAATATAAGTATTCCCGCTGTCTGTCTCTGGTTTATTATAGATGACGGAACAGCCCGCCAGGCAGCTTATCATCAGAGTCAACAATAGAAAAGCACTCCGATTCGTGAAACGTTTCATCCACTCCCTCCTTTACTTTACCAGATCCTCCATGCCCTGATACCATAGGATCCACACCGTTTGTTTCATACGATCAAATATCAGATAACGACCAAAGGCATCCTTATATCTAATATTTTGTTGTGATTCCCCAGCGGAATAAATGCCATCAAATAACCCGGTGCCGCTTAAATCAACGGACGCCACCACCACCATCTTATCAGGATTTGGAGATGTTACATAATCCTTGTCGGATTGATGACCGGAAAATCCGGTGATCCACCACTGGGGGGTAGAGGGATTCCAGCTGAATATATTTTCAAATTCTTCCTGGTTTCGGTGGTAGTAAAGGCTAAGCGTCATGGGCACTTCATAATCTATGGCATTATATTGCTTTGATCCTGCTACCATTCTATCATATTGATACAGCCCCACCTCGGCGCCATAATTCAGATTCCAATAATCCCCTTTCCACATCCAAAGCATATATCGATCGTCCCCGGTTTGGAATTGAATGGGCAAGTAATCCATATTCGAGCCGATATCAAATACCTGATCATAAAAGTCATTGTACCCAAAATATCTCTGCCATGTTTCCGGCTGGGAATGATAGGCGATCTGTTGATCATCTGGAACGAAATTGAGTATCCTTGCTCCGAGACCTTCCG
>JAUNIU010000119.1 GCA_030523265.1 Eubacteriales bacterium
ATTTTTACGGATCCAGATAACGGGTCTTACGCCTCCGTTTACCACATATTTATCATATACCTTATGCCCGGCTTTGTTGATGGAACCATAATCGCCTACATTGGCAGCATCATTTTCCTGAAATCCCGGGGAGCGAAGCCACCACCATACTCCGGTTCCGTCGGCGAGGGAAGCCGCACGTTCCGATGTTTCAGAAAAATACTGGTCTGCTTCTGCCAAAGATAATAAAAAGACATAGTCGTTGGTATCTTTTCCGGCTTTTGTATCAAACTCTTCATTATCCTGGTTTGATACTTTGGTTTTTAAGAGGATGGCTTTGTCATCCTCCGAAAATGCCTTATCATAAAATGTTTCGTTCAACCATTTTCTGATTTCGCTTTCTTCCCAGGTGACAGCAGTATCCTCGTTATGATAGGCCCTTTGTGCGATGCAGTTAGTGCTGATCAACAGAAGCGAATCCTTCCGTTCGTCTAATACCTTCCAGGTGATTTCCCCTTCGTAATCCCCCAAAATGACATTGTCACCTACCGATGCCCTTGTAATATCGGTGATTTTTACTTCCTCATCGGTATTAGGAATCTCAATAAATTGTCCTTTTTCCGCAGTATCCTCCTGGGAGGCCGTAAGCATTCTTTGATATAGAAATACTCCCATAATTATAGCAAATATGATGATTAGACCTATAATCAGTATACCTATTTTCTTATTCATATTCATACCTCTTTTTATAAAATTTACCACTTTGTGGATCGCCAGATGAAGCAGTATATATTATATTTGTTGCACTGTCAAGAAAAATTATACTTTGATTTTTCCTATAAAAGGATAAACGTCAAAAAAATATATTTTGACCGTAAAGGGGTGTATATAAAAAAGATGCATTTTTCATAAAAGTAAGGTATAATTCCATATAGTAGCCTAAGACAATATCATCATGAGAAAGGAGCTTAGTGTGGCCGCTTACGCTCCGGAATGGAGATTTCTATGAAATATAAAATACTGTTGACCGGAAAAAATAATACGGTAATCGACGATTTTTTTACACAGATGGGTGAGAGTTTTGAGACCTTGACGACTTCTGGTCGCAATGAAGATATTATGAATCATCTGACTTATTTTAAACCGGATATTTTTGTATATTGTCCAAATCATGAAAGCAATGAAAATAATAATCTGTTATTTACGATAAAAGGGCAGCTGGAAAGAGATAACATTCCGGTTGTTTTGATTGGTTCCGAGGAAGATTGTAAGGATCTTTCGCAATCGGAGATTGACAATGCGGATTTGGTGTTGCACAAGCCGATTACAGCCAGTTCTATTAGGAACAGGATTATGGATTATATGGAAGAACAGAAGCGTTTGAGAGGGAAAGCAGCCCGTGCGGAGGAAGAACGTCTGGCACAGGAGAAAGCAGCCCTTGCAGAAGCGGATCGTCTGGCAAGAGAAAAGGCGGCGCAAAAGAAACATATTCTGGTGGTGGATGATGATCCTCTGATGTTGAAATTAATCAAGGAGCATCTTCGGGAAGATTACAATGTGGCAACGGCAACCAGCGGCAAAACAGCCTTTCGGTTTTTGCGCAAGAAGAAAACAGATTTAATTTTGCTGGACTATGCAATGCCGGAGGAGGATGGGCCTGCTGTGTTGGAAAAACTGCATGCGGATGATGCGACCAGGGATATTCCGGTGGTGTTCCTCACTGGGGTTACGGACCGGAATAAGATTCAAAAGGCTTTGGTGCAAAAGCCGCAGGGATATCTTTTGAAACCTATTGACCGTGATAAACTGATAGAGACCATTGCAAAGCTCATCGGATAATTGATTATATACATAATGCTTTGAAGCAAGGGTGTCGGAAACGAGGTGGGGATGGAAAAAGAGTTATATTTGACGGATTTGGTCGATGTAGAAGTGTTGCAGCGCATTCAGGATGCTTTTGCAGATCTGACGGGCATGGCATCACTTACCACAGATGTCGATGGGGTTCCGGTTACCGAGGGTTCTAACTTTACGGATTTCTGTATGGGATATACCCGAAGCACTGCTACTGGCCGTATGCGCTGTGAGCAGTGTGACAAATTTGGTGCCCATGCCACATGGAAAAATGGGAAGCCAACAACCTATTATTGTCATGCCGGTCTGATTGACTATGCGGCACCCATTATTGCAGATGGTAAACTGGTGGGATGTTTCATAGGAGGTCAGGTGCTGGACAAGGAACCGGATCTGGAACAGATCCGGAAAGTGGCAGAGGAAATCGGTGTAGATCAGGATGGTTTGGTGGCTGCGGTGCAGAAAATACGTATTCTGCATAAGGATAACATTGATCACGCTGCCCAGTTTCTTTATACCATTGCCAATATTCTGTCAGATATGGCGTATGGTAGATATATGGTATTGCAGGCAAATAAGGAAATCGAGAAAGCAGCCAATATGAAATCTGACTTTCTTGCGAATATGAGCCATGAAATCCGGACACCCATGAATGCGGTGATCGGTATGGCAGAAATGGCGCTGCGGGAGGATTTGCCTCCTGTGGCAAGGGATTATGTTCATCAGATCAAGTCCTCCGGACAGGCGCTTCTGACGATTATTAATGATATTCTGGATTTCTCCAAAATTGAATCCGGCAAGATGGATATTAGTCCGGTGGAATATGAGCCCATGTCCATTATCAATGATGTCAGTAATATTCTTACGGCACACTTAATGAATAAAGAGGTGGAACTAATTTTGGACATTTCCCCGCACATTCCGCATAAGTTGTTTGGAGATAATATTCGTATTAAGCAGGTGCTTCTGAATATCGCCAATAATGCGATGAAATTTACTTCACAGGGACAAGTGGTCATTCATATGTCTCATACAGTGCTGTCTGAGGATGAGATTGAATTGTGTGTTTCGGTGGAGGATACTGGTATTGGCATCAAAGAAGAAGATTTAGGCAAATTATTTCAATCCTTCCAGCAGTTGGACAGTAAGCGGAACCGCAATATTGAGGGAACTGGTCTGGGATTGGTTATTTCCCGTCAGCTTATGGGATTGATGCATGGAGAATTGAAGGTAGAAAGTGTATATGGAAAGGGGAGTACATTTTTGTTTTGTCTTCCACAAAAGGTCATAGATCCGGTAGACAGTATCCAGGTAAAAGACGCTCCATCCATCACTGCCATCGGTTTGTTAGACAGTCTATATATCAAGCGGCAGATGGAAGTTGACTGTGCATATTTGGGAGTAAAGTACAAGACGGTTGCGTCTGTCGGAGAACTTTCGGATATTTCCGGTGATTCATCCGTTTTTCTGTTTATGGAACAGAGTATGTTTACCGCGGAAGCGGGAGAATATTTTCAGAAGCATCCTTCTGTTACAGCAGTGATGCTAATGGAAGAGGAGGATGCCACAGAGTATAACTTTTCCAATCTACTGCTTGTGAAAAAGCCGCTCTACACTCTGAACGAGGCATTGATATTTAACCGGGAAGATCTCCACTACTATGATGAAGAGACGGATGCCATGGAGGATGAATTTACTGCACCGATGGCGAGCGTTTTGCTTGTAGATGATAATGCGATTAATTTAACAGTGGCACAAGGTCTCTTAGAGCCGTTACAGATGAAGATTGATACAGCGCTGAGTGGCGAGGAGGCCATAGATAAGATTTCAAAACAGCTTTACGATATCGTATTTATGGATCATATGATGCCGGAAATGGATGGTGTAGAGGCAACACATGTGATTAGACATTCCCATAAAGAATATAAAAATGTGCCGATTATTGCGTTGACTGCAAATGCAGTGGATGGAATGAAAGAGAGATTTTTGCAGGAAGGGATGGATGATTTTGTTGCGAAACCGATAGAATATCGGACACTGGTGGCAAAGGTAAAACAATGGCTTCCCACTGAAAAATTGCAGAAAGTCAGTGATAGTCCAGCTGTTTCCAGGCAGCAACAGCCGGTGAAAGAGAACGTGGTGGGCGATCTGGATACCACATCAGCCATCCGAATGCTGGGAACGGAAAAGTTGTTCTGGACAGTATTAAAGGATTATTATCGGGTGATTGATAAAAAGTCCAAATTGATTCAGGAGTTGATGGAAAAGGAGGATTGGAAAGGCTATACCATAGAAGTGCATGCGCTTAAGAGTGCATCCAGACAAATTGGAGCCATTTCTTTGGCTGAGAAGGCAGCGGATATGGAAATGGCAGGCAATGCCCGGGATGTGGACCGGATACGCCGGTGCACGGATGAGATGTTACAGCAGTATCGGGGATATTTGTCAGTTTTGGAACCGTTCTTTAGGGAGAAGCCGGAAGAGGAGGATCTCAAACAGGAAATATCCCGGGATATTCTCCATGCATTGTTTGCCGAAATGCAGGAGGCGTTAGATGATCTGGATATCGATGGTATGGAATCTGTGATTAGTAAAATGGAACAATATCGCATAGAGGGGTGGCAACAGGAGACATTTTACCGATTAAAGGATTCGGTCAATGAGATAGATGTGGATGCCTGTGAGGAGATTATCCATCAATGGGATGCGTGGCTTTCCGCGTCTCAGGATAATGAGGAGGGAAATTAGATGTTTTTTGCACAGAGAAGACGTACCCTGTTATGGATAGCGCCTTTCTTGGCGGTGGCTATTATGGTACAGGTGTCAGACGCTACAGCAAAAGCCCAGGCGGTAAAGATCAGTAAATATATGTGGGATCTTTGGTAGAGACAAAAAACATTGCAGGATATCATAATATGGCATGGCTCCAATATATTATTATATAGAATATATTAGGAGAAGAAAGAAAATGGAAGAAAAAGAGAAGTTTTTATCCAACACCTGTAGTTTTGTCAATGTAAAGCCGATCATGATGGATTTACCGTATCCTCCGACACAGGTCAGGGAAAAGAATCCCATGCATGCTAATCTGTTAAGTATGGATTATTGTGGCTCTGTGTCTGAAATGTCTGCGGTCACCCAGTATATCAATAATGAAAATCGTTTGTCCTGTGAAAAATGTTCATTGGCAAAAACAATTTTGGGCATTGCAATGGCGGAAATGATTCATTTGCAGAAATTAGGAGAGTTAATCTTTTTGCTGGGAGGCAGTATTGATTTTATTGCCAGACAGAATAATGGGAGACGCAGGATGTGGACGCCGGAATATCTGGTGATTCCCACAGATGCCTCCAAAATGTTGATTGCGGATATCGAATCTGAGAAGTCGGCAATCCAACAATATAGAATGCATATCAAAATGATTCAGGATGATCAGGTGAATTCAGTATTAGCAAGAATCATACAGGATGAAGAATACCATATTATGCTGCTGCAGATGTTGCTCAAAGAATTATAAATTGCCAATATGATGCCAATATATGCTCCGGTTTCTATTCTGTACAATTCCTCTTCCTTGCTATATAATAAATGTTAGTATTAAAATAAAATGATGTGAGGTATTCGTAATGCAATATGGTAATCAAAGTAATCGGAGTATAGGAAAAAAAATTTTGTTTGCCATTATTCTCATTATATTTATTATTACTGTGTTTGTTATTTTTACAAAGGAGAATAATGAGCGTATTGTTCGGCAAAACGAGAGTTATGTACAAGATGCCACTGTTCAGGTAGCGGAGCGGATCGATGGTGTGCTTACCGGAGCGCAAAACAGCATAGAATCCATGGCATATCTGTATGGGGAACTTATGGATTCATCGAATATATCAGAGATAGATTTGCAGAAGCTAAGCTATTTGCAGTCAATTTCTGCCTTTGATTATATTGAGTATGTGGATAAGGACGGAATCAATACCACCACTGATGGAGAACAGGTGGATGCGTCAGACCGGGAATATTACATAGAGGGGATGAAAGGAAACGCTGGTTCTATTGTGACATTTCATTCCAGAGTTACTGACGAAACTCTGATGACTTTTTACGCACCACTGCGTCACAAGGGAGAGATTGTCGGTGTATTAAATGGTATCTACCGGGAAGAGAGAATCAATAAGATTATTTCCACAAAATTTTTCGGTACGCAGGCGAAAAGTTATCTGTGTATGCGTGACGGAAGGGTGATCTCCACTTGTGGTGATGACAACGCACCGGAAAATATATTGACGAAACTTCCAAGTACGATGAAAGTCTCCAAAGAAACATATGACGAGATCAAGCAAGCATTTCAAGAGCATGCCTCTTATGGATATCGGTATGATGGTTCTCAGGGGATCGGAAATGCATATATTATAGGTATTCCGCAAAATGACTGGATGTTAGTGCAGACATTTCCTTCTGCCGTTACAAATGGTATGATTGACGATGCATTCGCAGTGGGGATCAAACTGGAAGTTGCATTGATTGTGGCATTTGGAGTTTATATTATATGTCTCCTTTTGGTACATTGGAAACAGCGGAAGAAACTGGTGTCAGAAAAACAGGAATTGACCCAGGTGGTAACCGGAGTAACCAAACTCTTTAACCGTTTTGTTGTGGTGGATCTGGAAAAAGATCATTACGAATATATCAAAGATATGGAGGAAGGATTTCCGACCAAAGGAAAGTATACAGATCTGTTGGAATATTTTCGGCCGAAATATGTCACCGAAGCTTCCGAAGTGGATATGTCTGAAGTGATTACAAAGGACTATATTCAGGGGCATATCAATGAGGAGCAGCCATATTTGCAATATGAGTACCAGATACAGCGTGAGAAGGAAAGTTGGGAAAATATGTCCATTTTATCCTTGGATGAGAAGAATGGTGTACCCAATCTTGTACTTTTGGCGGTGCAGGATATTACCACACTAAAAGAAAACGAGATTCGCAATCGGGTTGCCCTGAAGGAAGCGTTTGAAGCGGCAGATGCGGCGAATCGGGCGAAAAGTGATTTCCTTTCCCAGATGTCTCATGACATTCGTACACCGATGAATGCTATTATGGGTATGACTGCGGTGGCAGTGATGCATATTGATGATAAAGAGCGTCTTATGGATTGTATGAACAAGATCACACTTTCCAGCAATCATTTATTGGCATTGATCAATGACGTGCTTGATATGTCTAAGATTGAGAGTGGAAAGGTGACCTTGGCAGATGAAGAGTTTGACATAGCGAAGACGGTGGAAAGTCTGTTAGCCATTATTCATCCACAGATTCAGAAGAAAAAGCAAAAGCTGAAAGTGAATGTTGCCAACATTACCCATGAAAATGTGATCGGAGATCCGTTGCGGTTACAACAGGTGTTTGTGAACATCATGGGCAATGCAGTGAAATTTACGCCCGAGGGAGGGACGATTACCTTTGGCATCAGTGAAAAGCATTCCAATATACGGGGAAGTGGGTGCTATGAATTTGTTTTTGAGGATACCGGCATCGGTATGAAGCAGGAATTTATCAAAGAGATTTATGAGCCGTTTGCCCGCGCAGAAAGTGTCCGGCATCAAAATATTGAAGGGACAGGTTTGGGCATGTCAATTGCCAGAAATATTGTCCGGATGATGAATGGAGATATCCAGATTGAAAGTAAACTGGGGGTTGGATCCAAATTCACGGTAAGGGTATATTTGAAACTTCAGGATATGGAAGCAGAAAGTACGGAATATCTAAAAGAACTTCGTGTGCTGGTGGCAGATGATGAGCAGGATGCCTGTGAGAATGCTTGTGAGATATTAGGCAGTATCGGTATGCATGCGGATGGTGTGTTGAGCGGAGATGAGGCGGTCGGGAGATTGTTGGATGCCTCTGACAGTGGGGACGAGTATGCTGTGGTGATCCTGGACTGGAAGATGCCGGGAAAATGTGGTGTGGAGACGACGAAGGAGATACGAGAAAAGCTGGGCAGTGATGTTCCAATCGTGATTCTGTCTGCCTATGACTGGTCTACGATTGAACAGGAAGCCAGAGAAGCGGGAGTCAATGCCTTTATCTCCAAACCATTGTTTAAGTCGCGTCTCCTCTATGTATTAAAATCGGTGGTGGGTCATCAAAAGGAGAAGAAAGATTCCGACATTGATGAGTTTGAACAGACAGATTACAGCGGCAAGAGAGTTCTTGTGGTGGAGGATAATGATATTAATATCGAAATCGCGGAGGAATTGTTGAACTTTGTCGGTATTGAGGTGGAAAAAGCAAGGGATGGACAACAGGCGGTTGATATCCTGCTGGATAGACCCGAAAACTATTATGATCTGGTGTTCATGGATATTCAGATGCCGATTAAGAATGGTTATGAGGCCACCCGTGAAATCCGCGGACAGGATAGAGAGGACTTAAAAAATGTTCCGATTGTGGCGATGAGTGCGGATGCGTTTGCCGATGATATACAGAGGGCCATGACCGTGGGAATGAATGACCATGTGGCGAAACCGATCGAACTGCCGAAATTGCTGGCAGCTTTGGAAAAATGGATAAAATAAAAATGGGCATGGTTAGGTCCGCTGGCTGGCGGGATGGCCTGCGAAAAATGTAGTAAAATAGTACAAAAATAATAAAAAATACAAAAAATACTTGTACATTTTGATAATATGATGTATAATAAATCACGAAAATGTTTTAGTAAAACTTTTTCGTGATTTTTGTATTTTATTGCGTAGCGGTAAAATATG
>JAUNIU010000120.1 GCA_030523265.1 Eubacteriales bacterium
ATCAGAAGGTAATGAAGAGAAATTAAGTGAACAAAGCTGAAAATATTAAATGTTCTATTATATTTATATCTGTAGTCTTTTAACATATCTTTGTGTGTTAAAGAAATATTTGTACGAGTAATAGGAGATGTTAGTTATGAACAAAAAGAAAAATGCAGTAGAAGTATATTTATCCACGGTATTTAAGTGGGGGATTCTTGCCTTGGTTAGCGCGGCTATGTGTGCGACGGTTACTTTTAATGTTGAAAAACTGTTTGGTCTTTATCCGGATGTTCCTTGGATTGGTACGATAATATTGGCGATTATGGATGCGATATTCTTTGCGATTGCTATTTTTATAGTGAAGACATCCTCTGATCAGGATGGATATTTAATAGACGGAAAATTGAAGATAGGTAAACTGTTTTCTACATTGATCATAATTGTACAATGGAATTATCTTCTGCACCTGGTTCCGTCGAGAACATTTTGGGGTTTTCTATTTTTCTTCTTGATTCTTTAGGCGTTTTTTTTGGACATTAAGATCGTTTTATTTAGCGGAATAGCCTGTGTCATATCATTGGTTATTGCATGGGTGACAAGAGGAGCGGATGTCTTGCCGGTAAAAGACGAATTATTTTTCACAGATATGCTTTTATGTGCGATAGCACTTGTTTTGTCTATCGCAGGATTACTGCTCTTTGTTTATTTTGTTTCGCATTTTTTGGTTAATGCCAAAAAAGACGAACTGGAAAAGAATAATGAACGAGTAATGAGTATCTTAGAATCTGTAGAAGAATTAACAAATAGTCTGCATATGGCAGGCTTGTCGCTATCAAAGGTGTCTGAAAACGAAAGTGCTTCTGCGGAGGAATTGGCAGCTACCAGTGAACATTTGGTGGAAAGCAGTAATCTTCTTAGTTCCAAAACGGAAGAAAGTATATCAAATCTTAGTGAATTAAGTCAATGGGAAAAGGTTGTTGCGGATAATGTGGAAAAAGTAGAAAGTACGTCCCGGAATTTACTGGATAAATCGAAAGAAAACGAACAGTTTTTGAATGATTTACATACGATCAATGATGAAGTGTCAGAATCCATGAAGACTACAACGGTGATTGCACAAAAATTGGCGGGTGCAGTAGAGGAAATAGGAATGACTTTAAATCTTATAAGTGATATATCTTCATCAACCAATTTATTGGCATTGAACGCTTCCATAGAAGCAGCGAGAGCAGGGGAAGCAGGAAAAGGATTTTCCGTTGTTGCAACAGAAGTAGGAAATCTCGCAAACAGCACACAGGAATCCTTGAAAGTCGTGCAGGAAGTTATCGGGCGGGTACAGCAGAATGTGCAGGATATTACCGTGCAGGTAGAAGAAAATGCAACAAAATTAGGTGCGCAGAATGAGTATTTTGCAAATGTATTCCAATGTATGCAGGATATGACAGCGCTTTTAGATAGTTCCGTTAATGCAATTGATACAATGGGAGATGCACATAGTAAACAAGCGGAAGTGATTAAGAAGACAGTCTCTATCAACCAGGATATTGCGGATAGTATAAATAATGAAAATGAGCAATTCATTTCTATTAACGATATGGTTGAAAGCAATGCCAGTGATACAACAGAGATCACTGCACAGGCAGGTGCAATTAACGACATGGTTGATAAAATGACAAGGCTGCTTAATCAGGACGAATAGAGATTTATGCAATGAGGCAACAATTATATGCATCTCCACAAAACAGTTCAAGCATATTGCGAGGTGAACAGTCACGGATCGTTATAAAATGGAGTAAGGCTAAAGAGGGATTATTTACTTACTTCTTTCAGAAGATCCATCTTCATCTCGTAGTAGTCTGGTGACATATCCAGATAATGAATATGTGGATTTTCAAAACGCTGTTCTTCTTCCCAGATCTCATTGGAAAGCTGGTGGCGGACATAGTCTGCAATATCCTGCAGACTGTGTTCCGGTTCTATGATTTTACCGGATGCCACCACCTGATGCATGAGAGGCTTAGCGGTACAGTTTTCAAAGAAACGCTGTTTCCATGGTTCGTCTGGATCAATATAACGATAAGGGTGTTGCATATCCAGAATTTCGTCTGCCTTTGTGATGAGGTCTGCGATGGCTTTGCCCTCTTCATCATAGATGCGATAAACTTTCTTTAATCCTGGATTTGTGATCTTTTCAATGTTTTCGGAAACTTTGATACGAGGTTCCATACGTTCCCCTTCCTGTACTCCGGCGATCTTGTATACCGCACCGAATACCGGTTCCGATTTGGCAGTGATCATTCGCTCTCCTACGCCGAAACTATCTATACAGGCACCCTGATTAATCAGAGACGTAATGGTGTATTCATCCAGACTATTGGAGGCGATGATGATACAATCCTGTAATCCGGCATCATCCAGCATCTTGCGTGCCTTCTTGGAGAGATATGCCAGGTCTCCACTATCCAGACGAACTCCCTTTAAACGTTTCCCCATAGGTGCTAAGACTTCTTTTGCCACGCGGATGGCATTTGGGATACCGCTTTTTAATACGTCATACGTGTCAACCAATAATACCGTAGCATCGGGATAGGTTTCCGCATATTTTCGGAAAGCCGTAAATTCGTCTTTGTAATACATCACAAAACTGTGCGCCATGGTTCCGCTGACAGGAATATCAAACATCTGTCCGGCCAGGACAGTGGCAGTAGAGTCCACACCGCCGATATAGCAGGCTCTGGCACCATAGATGGCGGCATCCATATTATGGGCACGGCGGGCTCCGAAATCGCTGACACCGCGTCCGGCGGCTGCCCTAACGATACGTCTGGCTTTGGTAGCCACCAGGGATTGGTGATTGACTTCTGCCAGAATAGCAGTTTCCACCAGTTGGGCGTCGATGAGGGGAGCGACTACGGTGATGATCGGTTCGTTAGGGTACATGATGGTCCCTTCCGGGAAGGAATAAATATCCCCTTTAAACCGAAATTGTTCCAAATAGTCTAAAAAGTCTTCCGCGAATATATTCAGACTTCTTAAGTAATCCACATCTTCTTTTGAAAAGTGCAGATCCCGTATATAATCCAGAATCTGCTCCAGCCCGGCGAAGATAGCAAATCCGCCACCATCGGGATTCTTGCGGTAAAAAACATCAAAGGCGACGAGATGGTCTTTATCGGCTTCTTTGAAATATCCATTGCTCATGGTAAGTTCATAAAAGTCCATCATCATACTTAGATTTCTCATATATTCCTCCATTCCGAAGCGTTTTTGCTTACTTCATATAGATCTGACATAATTTCATAGCTTCTAATGCGGTATGTTTACTCTCCGGTGTGACACAGGCGGTGGCGGATTCAATGACGGAGATCCGTGCCTCCGGGTTCACGGCCTTGATGACCATGGCATTGCTGATCACACAGATCCCCGTGCAGACTCCCACCAGATCAATTTCTTCATAATCCTTTAGGGCGTTTGCCAGATCAACACTTCCGAAAGTGATCTTGTCAATGATCTCATGTTCGCCGGCTGCTTCTTCGATCTCTTTCACCACGTTCCAACCCGCACTGCCTTTGATGCAATGTGTGACAGGCAGGTTCTTGCCCTCTTGTGTATCCAGATAATTTTCGGTATGGGTATCGCGGGTGAAGAAGATTTTATCATAAGAACCTTCTTTTAATATTTGTACTATTTTTGGGACAACTGCCTGACATTCCGGATTGCCCAATGGACCAGTTACAAAATCGTTTTGCATGTCAATGACAACCAGTGCTTTACTCATAGTATCACCATTCCTTTCTACTACAATATATTTATGGTTAATCTGCCTTACAGCCAGTAAGGAATTACCCATCTTGTTGCTATATATGTGTATATAGTTTGGCAGGACGACCACCGTTGCGATTGGGTGCCTGTTCGCCAATTTGCTTCACATAATCTGCGGTCATGCGGTTAATTTGTTTCAAAAATAAATGATCGCCTAAGATTAATTCATACACGGCTTTGACTTCCGGCATGGTAAATGTGGGTGGCAACAGATTAAAAGCAATATCTGTATACCGAACCTTGTTGCGAAGACGACAAATCCCCTCGTATAATATCTCGGAATGATCAAAAGCAAGCGCATCTTCAGATTCCAAAACAGGGACTTTATTAGAGATAGTAATGACACCATTTTTGAAATCTTTTGCTTCCAGGCGGTATCGCATAGAAACATTTTTTTCGGTATTCTCTATCGTCAGCACATCCTCGGTCATGGTAACATCGAACCAGGCAGCATCTTTGGCATCATCACCAGCGGTTACGGTAGTCTCTGGCAGCAGTGCCATATAGGCGATATCGATGACACGGGTGCGGGGGTCGCGGTCTGGCTGGCTGAACGTATAGAGCTGTTCCATATAGACATCTGTCAGTCCGGTTTCTTCTTTTAACTCACGACAGGCGGCGGTATAGGCAGATTCCTCTATGTTGATGAAGCCTCCGGGGAAAGCCCAGCAGTCAATGTAGGGATGGTCCTGGCGCTGGATCAGTAATATTTTTAACTTATCCTTTGTCTCATTGACACCAAAGATCAACATATCTACGGTTACCGAAGGATTTTCGTAGTCGCCGGGTTGATAGGCGGCTAAAAATTCCTCCAAAGTTTGTCCATTTTTGTTTCTTTTCATAAATGATTACGTATCCTTTCTTACGTTTCCTGATTTATAGGTGCGTCGTCACATTGAAAACTCGAAAATCTGTGCCATAATAGGTTTGTGACAAAATGTCATTTAATAGTTTAAGATAGTTTATGACGATTTGTCATAAATGTCAAGTCTTTTTTCCTTATTTTTAAAAATTTTACGAAATTTATGTGTAAGAGGAGAATTTATGTTACACTATTTGTAAAATGTGTCGGAATGGAGGACAATATGACAGTAGAGGATTTTAAGAAGAAAGATGTAATATATTTTGAAAAGATTCAAACGGGTTTATCAGACTATAATCATGTGTCACTAAAGTTGACCGAGAAAGCAGCAGCAAAGCATTTCAGGGAGTTGATGGAAAAATACGGGACAGAAAATGCCTATACGGATTTTTATTATTTTCGGTTGGATGAGGATGCCAGAGAAGAGGTAGAAAGTGAATTGACTGTGATGGATATCGATTACCTGCGGGAGATTCAGCCAGAGGATGTGGAAGATGAGATCATTTTTCCATTGACGGAACCACTGTTGCAAATCATTGTGAAATTAAATGCCAGTGAGATGTTGTTTTCTACTTTGTATTTTCAGGGATCTAAGGAGAAGGGGCTGACGCCCTCTTCCTGGTGGGGAAATTATGAGCAGGAATATATTTGCTTTCGCAGATCTCGGACATGAGTTTGAAAGATATTGAGTAATAGTGGGAAGTTTCAGAATAAACTGCTAGGATGGCAGAACAGAATCTTCGATTCGGTTTCTTGGCAAAAATACTTTGGAATGGAGATAAAGATGAGAAAATTTTGTATGAAACAAAGGATGTTGCCAGTAGTATTATTGGCGGTGATGATATGTGTCAGCGGATGTGATATATCTGTACTGGAAACAGGACAGGAAAAAAGCAGCCGGGTGGAATATGATAATAATGCAGGGGAACCCTATGAAGTTCTTCAGGATAATGCACCGGAGTTTACGGATAAGGAAAAGAAGAGTACGAAAGCTTTTGAGCGGTATAGTTCGCTGGATTCTCTGGGACGCTGTGGTGTCGCATTTGCCAATATCTGTAAGGAGATTATGCCTACTGGGAAGCGTGGTGAGATCAGTCAGGTGAAACCCAGTGGATGGCATACGGTAAAGTATGATACTGTGGATGGAAAATATTTGTACAATCGCTGTCACTTGATAGGGTATCAGTTGGCGGGGGAAAATGCCAATGAGAGAAATCTAATCACGGGGACGCGTTATCTCAATGTGGAGGGAATGTTGCCCTTTGAGGATAAGGTGGCAGATTATGTGAAAGAAACAGGGAATCATGTCTTGTATCGGGTGACACCGGAGTATGAAGATGACGAGCTGGTGGCACGGGGAGTACAGATGGAAGGATACTCGGTGGAGGATCAGGGGGAAGGGATCTGCTTCAATGTATTTGTATATAATGTGCAGCCGGGGATTGCCATTGATTATGCCACAGGAGATAGTGAACAGAGCGATGATACGGGGGATGCTTCCGTAAATCAGCAAAGCGGGGAACAACAACAATCGGATGCCGGAGAGGGATCGAATCAGGCAGCGGAAGAAGATGCTACAAAACAGGAATATGTGATTAATAAAAATACCAAGAAGTTTCACGAACCTTCTTGCTCCAGTGTGAAGGATACGCTGGCGAAGAATCGTAAAACCGTGACAGAGTCAAGGGATCGTTTGCTGGAACAGGGATATGAACCTTGTGGCAAGTGCAAACCATAGGCGGGTGGAACTTCGAGGGACCTCAGTAGTAATAAGTGTGGTGGAATATAAAAGAAAATAGCAGGTCTGCCGTGAGTAGTGTTAATGACAGGCCTGCTATTTTCATATCATTAAATAAAGATCACTTTTGCTTCTCCGAATACCACTTCGCCATAAATTTTCAGGACGGGACCGTCGGCAGGGACGGGTTTTAATTCTTCCTTGAAGTCGCCGAAAAAGCATCTTACATAGTTTTCCACCCGCCAGGTACGTGGAATATAGAGTATTGTGCTGCCAAAAGTATTATTGATATTGATTTCAGCCTCTCCATTCTTTAGGAGGGTATTATCAAAATATATCTTTAATTCTCCGAAAGAATTGTCAAAGTTGCCACAGATAAAAGTATCTGTATTAATGTACTTGATGGAAGCACCAAAGGTATTGGACAGATGGATCTCCTCCTGGTCAGGGGCATCAAATATCTTAGCACTTTTGGATATATGCTGCTGACTGAACTCTTGTGTTCTGTGTCTGGGAGACAGGTGTTTTGGGAAAAGTAATCCCAGACCGATGGAACCTAAGATGGCGGCTGCCAGAACAGTGCCGGGCGTTAATACGGTGATTCCCAGTGGCTCATCGTAAATGATCGCCAGGAATGCCAGAGAAAACAAGATTGCCGTAAAATTGATATGGTATACTCCCTGAATCAGTGTCCAGATAAAGAAAATGGTCAAAATGATCGTAAAGAGATTCAAATGTTTGTTGATGGTAAAATACCCAAGTCTGTTTAAGATCAGTGCCACTGCGCCAAGTAAGAAACAGATCCCGAAAAATAGCTTATTTGCTGAAAAATTGTTTTGTTTCATTCATATCGCCTCTTTTCTTCTAATTTATTTTTTAATGCTTTGTAATAGCTGCGAGATACATAAACCTGTTTATGCGAGTGCTGAAATTCTACGAGACTCGCAGCGGTCAGATTGCGATTGATCGCATACACCTGATTGGTGTTGAGAATCGCAGATTTGGAGACCCGCATGAAATAGCCGGGCAGCAGTTCCTCCAGTTCATAAAGTTTCCGTTTCGTTTGAAAAATGTCGTCCGCCGTGTGTACATCGATGCTGTTTGTGCCGGTTTCAAAGAAAAGAATCTCGGAAAGAGAGAGATAGTATTCGGTATCGCCTTTATAAAACACATATTTCTCCTGCTCTTTTGTGACACCTGCTAACGTACGCTGTAGCTGTTCGACGGTGGCTGTCAGACTGGGGCAGCGGATCGTCACCACTTCTTCGTCTAACGAAGTATCAAATTCAATTTGTATTTTCATGCGTCACCCACCTTGTTTGATTTTCCATGGATGTGATTATTATAGGGAAAATTGAAATATAAGTAAATGCTCTTTTGGTAAGAAGTCAAAATAACGAGATAAGAGGTAAATAATATTAAGTAAAAAAATTTTCAGTTCTTTTATTTGTCCATTTGCTGTGTAAGTCAAGAACTAATTTTACCATTTAGACTACTAATTTTACCAAGTTCTTTCCATAGATCCATGTTGTGCTATGATTAAATACACGCAACGACAAATGTTAGGCTGCTCCGGAATACAATCATGCCATAAAATAAGCAGAATCAGTATCACGAAATCCATTCAAATTATTACCACAGGGAGGGAGTATCCATGAAAACACAAAAAAGAAGCAGACAGATCCTGGCCATGGTATTAATCCTGGCCATTTTTTGTACCCTCGTACCCGACACGCTGACAAATCATGTGCAGGCAGCAGAGGCATACACACAGGCTGTCTGGTATCAGACAGCCGCCAGAATCAATGCATCCTGGGGCGGACACATCACAGGAGAAATCACCATAAAAAATGTCAGTGATCAGGTCATACAGGGGTGGCAGATCACCCTCCGGTGGGACGCAGCCATCACCAGCATGTGGAATGGAACGTACGAGCAGACCGACAGCACATACATCATTTGTCCCATGGAATACAACCAGGACCTGGAAGCTGGAGCCAGTGCCAATGTGGGCTTCATCGCAGAAGGAGAGGATGTCGTGCTAAACCGCCTTGAAGCCGACAGCTTCTTCCGGGAAACCCGTGCCAGCATCACCACCGCAGAAGAGCGGGAAGCAGACTACAAAACAGAAATCACCC
>JAUNIU010000003.1 GCA_030523265.1 Eubacteriales bacterium
GATCATTATAATTGAAAAATGGCGATTTCCCTTTAAATCTCAGGAAAACCGCCATTTTTCAATAAAAGCTGAAAATCGGACTCGAACCGACGACCCCTTCATTACGAGTGAAGTGCTCTACCAACTGAGCTATTTCAGCACTGCACTATATTGTATAATAATCGTCCCAAAAGGTCAAGTCTTTTCCTATGAAAATTTCATCAATTTTCATCTAAATTTCCTAACCCTGCACTCCCACATATCGCAATGGTTCGGATTACCCGATATGCGTTTTCCCCGCATGCAGACTCGTAATTTCCTCCGGTGTCAGCTCCCGGTACTCTCCTGGCGCTAAATCTTCATCCAGCACCAGACTTCCCATCCGCAGACGCTTGAGATAGACCACAGGTTTCCCAAGTCCTGCAAACATACGCTTTACCTGATGATAACGCCCCTCGTAGATGGTGATCCCAACCTCTGTATAGCACTCCAGTCCTGCCCCGGATTCTGTCTGTCCAACCTCTATATGATACTCCATCTCTGCCTGGGATACTGACTGTTCCTTCTCTGTACTTGCCATTTCCGAAGATAACACCTGATACCATTCCACCACCGCAGGTAACGTCAATTTGTCATCCCCGATATCCATGCCCTGCTCCAATCTCTCCACATCCGATTCGGTCAAAGCCCCTTTGATCCGGGCAAGATAGGTTTTATCCACATGACATTTGGGTGATAACAACCGATGCGCCAGTGCACCGTCATTGGTGATCAGCAATAATCCCTCCGTATCAAGATCCAGTCGTCCCACCGGAAATAGATCCTTGCGTTTGCTCCGGGTAATCAAGGAGACAACTGTAGTATGTTCTGTGTCAGTGGTAGCAGAGACCACCCCCTGCGGCTTATGAAGCATATAATATTCATACTGGTGATATTGTATCCGCTCTCCACGAAACAATATCTCCTGCTGATCTGGATCGACTTTTATCTCCGGGTGTTTGATCACCGCACCATCCACCGAGATCTGCCCTTTTTTGATCCATTGCTTCACCTCACTTCGGCTTCCTTCCGTCATCTCCGTCAAAAGCTTATCTAGTCGCAATCTCATAGTACTCCTTTTCTACCATTCCTTTCCACGGTACTGCAGGCATTCCTGCCCGGTATCAGTATTATCTGTGCAAATGTCTTTTTCATAGAAACAGGGCATCGATCCGATTCGATGCCCCCATTTTTCTATCCGTGCGATCAGCCATTCGCAGATCACATACCCATATATAAGTCCGCGTATTTCTGTGCGGAAGAATTCCATGAGAAATCCTTTGCCATACCGCGGTCAATCATCTTATTCCACTCACGCTTATGATTATAAAATACATCCTTTGCATAGCGAACGGTAGCCAACATTTCATGTGCATTATAATTCGCAAAGGAAAATCCGGTTCCGGTGCTCTCATACTCATTGTATGGCTCAACCGTATCCCGCAAACCACCAGTTTCCCGCACGATTGGCACAGTACCATACCGCAAACTCATTAACTGTGATAAACCACATGGCTCAAACAGCGATGGCATCAGAAATGCATCGCAGGATGCATATAGTTTGTGAGAACGCTCATTGGAATAGAAGATATTTGCAGATACTCTGTCATGATATTTCCATTCAAAATGACGGAACAGATTTTCATATCGCTCCTCACCGGTACCTAATACCACCAACTGGGTATCTTCTGCACAGATCTCCTCAATCACATAGTCGATCAGGTCAAATCCCTTCTGATCGGTGAGTCTGGAACAGATACCCACCATAAATTTCTTATCATTTTCCTCTAAGCCCAGTTCTCTCTGGAATGCACGTTTATTCTTGATCTTCTCCTTGCGGAAGTTCTTAGCATTGTAATTCTGGTAAATAAATGGATCTGTCTCTGGATTATACTCATTATAATCCAGACCGTTGACGATACCCACCAGAGAATTGCTTCTGGCACGCATCAACCCATCCAAACGCTCCCCATAGAAAGGCATTTTGATCTCTTCGGCATAGGAATCACTCACTGTAGTTACCATATCCGCATACACGATACCGCCCTTTAAATAATTGGCATCTCCATACGCCTCCAATTTATCACTGGTAAAGAAGTAAGACTTTAGTCCGGTGATATCCTGCACTTTTTTCAGATCCCATACACCCTGGAATTTGAGATTATGTATCGTCATAATGGTCTTGATGCCATGATAGAATGGGTTCTCCAAGAACATATCCTTCAGATAGACAGGGATCAAGCCGGTCTGCCAGTCATGACAGTGTATGATGTCTGGACGGAAATCAATGCTAGGCAATGCTGACAAAGAAGCCTTGCAGAAAAATGCAAACTTCTCAATATCCTCATGAATATTGCCATATGGTTGAAATCCAGCGAAATAAAATTCATTGTCAATGAAATAGAACGTTACCCCTTCATATTCCATCTCCAGCACACCAACATATTGTTTTCTCCATGCAAGATCGATATAAAAATGCGTCTTGTATACCATCTGATTCTTCCATTCCTCTGGAATACAGGCATACTTTGGAATCATAACGCGTACATCAAACTCCTTCTTGTCAAAATACTTCGGCAGTGATCCTACCACATCTGCCAAACCTCCGGTCTTAATAAACGGCACGCACTCTGACGCAATAAATAACACATTTTTCATGGAATACCTCCTTTTTCTATAGGTTCCCCAACACTTTTTTCAGTTTCAAATAATATTATAGCGTATATCCATATTTCTGAAAAGTATTTTTGAAAGTTTTTATGAGACAAATGTAAAACCCTGCGGAAAAATGACAAAAAAAATAGTTTTCCTTGTTTTTTTGCCAAAAAACTGCCTAAAGCCGTCGAACTATAAAAGATGAATCTCATTGTCCTAAAAACAGGACATTTCTATAATCTAGACAGGGAGCAAAATTCCAAATTATATCGCCCATTTGCGCAATGTGATAAGAAAACCGGGCAGAAAGGACGCAGGGATGCAAAAAGTCAAAGTATTAGTCGTAGATGACAACCGAAGAATCGTCAGTATACTGGAAGATGCCATAGAAAAAGAAACCGAATTAGAGATCGTGGGGACAGCCGCAGATGGGGAGGAGGCACTACAACAAATCAGACGTACCAAGCCTGACGTCGTGTTATTAGACCTGATCATGCCCAAAATCGATGGTTTGGAAGTGATGGAACGCATACAGCATCCAGATTTTCCCCACCATCCGGAAATCATCGTGGTATCCGCTGTCAGCCAGGAGAGCGTGACCGAGCAGGCTTTCGCTTTAGGTGCTGCATATTATATCCTGAAACCATTCGACACCAGAGTCGTCATGAGCCGTACCAAAGCCGTCAGTCTCATGGGGGAACAGAGCGGAAAAGTGATCAATACCGTATTCGAGAATCACTACCGCAAACCGGAAAACACTCTGGAAGCGGACGTCACACGGATGATTCATGAGATCGGTGTCCCGGCACATATCAAAGGGTACCAATATCTACGGGATGCCATCATTATGTCCGTCAATGATGTGGAAATGCTAGGATCTATCACGAAACGACTCTACCCCACCATTGCCAAAAAGTATAAAACCACCTCCAGCCGCGTAGAACGTGCGATCCGACACGCCATTGAGACGGCATGGAGCCGGGGTAAAATGGATACCATCGAAGAATTATTCGGATATACCGTCAGTGACCGAAAAGGCAAACCTACCAATTCTGAATTTGTTGCCCTGATTGCCGATAAAATCCGGCTGGAATACAAGATGCGGGCATAATACCATAAAAACTCAGAGTTTCTGCATTTTTAATTTTTTCTGTGAAAAGGCCATGCTGCCCATAGCAGCATGCGCAATATGCATATAAATTGCATCCGGAAAACGAGTTTTCCGCGTGCAATTTTATGCAATATTTCCACATCACGGTTTGTGGTGTGGACTTTTCACATTAGTTAATGCAAATTGCGGAAACTCAAGCAATATCTCTTTGGCATGCTGGGATATCTAGGCAAAGACTATCCCAGCATGTTTTCGATAAAAATGCCATATCCTCTGGTGGGATCGTTGACAAAAACATGGGTAACCGCACCGATCAGTTTACCATCCTGTATGATCGGACTGCCACTTAATCCCTGTACGATACCCCCGGTTTTTTCCTGTAACTCAGCATCCACCACCCGTATCACCAGACCCTTGAGATCTTTTGCATTGAGATGAATTTCCTCGATTTCAATTTGATACTCTTTGACCGTATCCTCCAATTGACACTGAATGGTTGCCGGTCCTGTCTTAATTTCCTGTTTTAAAGCGATGGGAATCCCCTGTTCCTCCTGATATTGATAATTCTTATGATCAATACTTCCCGAGATTCCCCAGACATTATTGGAAGTTACATCCCCAATCTTTTGATCTTCTGACAATAGGACAGTACCAAACAATTCTCCCGGCGTTCCTTTTTTACCCGCCACAATTTGCTGGATGGATGCCGGATACAAGCCGCCCTGCTCCAGATGAATCAGATCCCCTGTATCGATATCCGTGATCCCATGGCCTAATGCCACAAAGTGATTATCCTGTGTGATACAAGTCATGGTACCGATGCCTTCCGTGTCCTCCCGCAGCCATGCCCCGATCTGATATTTTCCCTCCTCGGTGCATACCGGCTCAAGTTTGACCTGAATCTTATTATCCCCGCGCTGCAACTGCAATGTCATCTTTTTGTCTTTATTTTCCTGAATCAGCTCTGACACCTTCTTGATGGACTCTGCGGGTTCGCCATTGACCGACAACAGATAATCCCCCTCCCGCAATATATCCTGGGCGGGATGATACACAAAGCCATCCTTTCCCTGCACTTCCGTCGTGCCCAGTACCATAATGCCCTGAGACTCCAGATAGATGCCGACCGCATTCCCCGCAGGCATCACCTTTTGCTCTTTGATCACATCCAGTTTCAGCTTTTTATATGGAATCACACCAAATAATTTCAGTTCTGCCTGATAGCTGCCTAATTGATTCGCTGTCAGGGAGACCTGGTCATCCAGACTAAAACTTACCGCCGCTGCCTCCGGCTCCGTTTCCCCATTGACGGCAAATTCTCCAGACTTTGTAGAGATTTCTCCCACCAAAGGCAGATCCAGATCAATTTGCTCCATACGATTCTGGTATAATATGAGGTTTTCTGGCAAACGACTGTTTAATTGCCATAAATAGCACATCCCGATCCCGATTAATCCCATCATGACGGCGATCACCAGTGCAATCCGGTAATGCCGTTTTTTACTTGTATCCATCAAGACCTGCTTCATAACCTCTTTATCCTCCTATATTTTCTAAAAATAAGCACAAAAAAAGACAACTGTGTACAAATATATCATGTACCAGTTGCCCTTTTTTATACCTATCATTATCCGTGATTTTCCAGATTTTTATCAGAAAATTTTCAGGAACGAACCCTGTTTTTTTCTGTCAAAGCCAGCTCTTTCATCTCTCTGGCACTCTCTAATACAGCATCGGTGATTTTGGCTCCACCCAGGATTCTTGCCAGTTCATCGATGGTCTCCTCCTCAGACATCTTGACAATCTCAGTAGAGGTCCGGTCATTTTCGTTTTTCTTCTCGATCAGATAATGCGCATCTGCCATGGCAGCGATCTGTGCCAAATGAGAAATACAGATCACCTGATGCGAACCTGCGATCAATGCCATCTTTTCCGCTACTTTTTGTGCGGTTCTGCCACTGATGCCCACATCAATCTCGTCAAAGATCAGCGTATCGATCTCATCATGCTCTGCCAAGACCGCCTTGACCGCCAACATGATACGCGACAATTCTCCACCGGACGCCGCAGACCCCAACGACCGCATTGGCTCTCCCGGATTGGTGGAAATCATAAACTCCACCTCATCCATTCCCTGCGCTGTATAACTGTCCGTTGGACGTATCTCTATCTGAAATTGTACCTGCAAGAAGTTCAAGTCGATCAACGCCGCTCTGATCTCCTGTTCTAATACCGACGCACCGGATCTGCGTATCTCCGTGATCTGCGCCCCCCATGTCTGCAACAGTTCCTCCTGCTTCTGCAACCTTTCTTGTAGTTCTCTGCGATAGGCATCATATTCCTGATATCTTTCCAATTTTTCACGTATTTGTCCGGCATATGCCTGCACCTGTTCCAAGGTGGCACCATATTTCGCCTTGACACTCCGGATCAGATCCAGACGCTGCTCTGTCTCACGCAGTGCCTGTGGATCCACCACAAAATCATCCATATATCCGGCAATATCCCGGTTAAAATCCGTCAATAAATTATCTATCTCCGAGAGTTGGTCTGCAAATTCCTGTATCTTTTCATCATACTCCGACAGTTTCAATAATATCCGCAGTCCCTCCCCGATTTGATCCGAAGCAGCCATATTGCCGGAGGACGTCAACTGATGAATTTCCCCCAATCCCTCTGCAATGGCGGAGGCATGGGACAAACGACGGTATTCCTCTTCTAATGTCTCCTCTTCTCCCTCCTTAAGCCCGGCTGTCTCGATCTCCTCTAACTCATATTGCAGGAACGAGATTTCCCGCAGTCTCTCTTCCTCCGGTATCTGTCCTTTGGACAACTCTTCCTGTATCTGACAATATTCCGTATAAGCCTTCGCAAACTGCTCTTTGGGTTCTGACAAACGCGCCCACGCATAACGGTCTAAGATCTCCATATGCTTCGCTGTGTGGAGCAGAGACTGTTGTTCGTTCTGTCCATGAATATCGATCAAAACCCCGGCTACCTTCTGAAGTACATCCCGTGTAACCGTCTCTCCATTCACACGGCTTACACTGCGCCTGGACATCAGCTTTCTGGAAATCAACACCTCATCTTCCGGTACGGATATCCCCAGTTCTGCCAACGCTTCCCTCTGTGATGCACGGTCCAGAATAAACGTCAGTTCCACCAAAGCATACTCTGCCCCGGATCGTATCACATCCTTAGAAGCCTTCCCTCCCAGAGCTAAATTTATCGATCCAATGATAATGGATTTACCAGCTCCGGTCTCACCCGTCAGGACATTTAATTGATCGGAAAAATCCACTTCCACCTCATCAATGATCGCCAAATTTTTTACATGTAAATTAACCAGCAAAGTTTTCTCCTTTCTCCTTCGTCAGCCGCGCTCCCCTTGCGCATATGATATATTGGAAACCCTTCCTGTAAAAGAAACGCCAACCGATATTTCACCGGTTGACGCATTTCCCTATTTATAACGAAACGATATGGTCTAACGATTGACAGATGTCACTGTGACTCTGCATACCATTTTACATCCATTGACATAAGCATAGACATATGTACTGCCAATGCCACGTCCGGTAACCTTTCCTCCAGATACCGTTGCCACTCTGCTATTGGATGAATACCATGTGATATTTTCATCTGTACCCAATACTTGCAACGTCTCTGTGTCATACTGACGCATATTCAATGCGGTCCGGTCCAAAGATACCACATTGACATTCACCGTGGCAGTAATACCGCTACTTGTCAAAATCGTAATCGTAGCTGTACCAGTACCGACAGCTGTCACCTTACCCTTGGAATTTACTTTGGCCACGCGCTTATTGTCCGATGCAAAACTAAGGCTATCGGAGTAATTGTTCGGCAATACGCTAAAGGAAAGCTTCGTAGAATCCCCTTTCTTCATAGTAAGATCCGTCTGTGCCACAACCACACTGGTAGCCGGCACTTCCTCTAATACTTTCACATAACAGGTGGCTTTCTTACCACTGCCGTCTTTTGCCTTCGCCGTGATCTTAACCTCGCCAACGCTCATACCCGTCACCTTACCACTGCTGCTAACCTTGGCAATGTTTTTATTTGAAGAAGTCCATTTCAATTTCTTGATGGAAGCCGTCTTCGGCTTCACCGTTGCCTTAAGCTGCTTGGTATGGCCGACAAAACAGATGGCATACGCTGTATTCAGCTTGACGCTGGTCACCTGCCGGATCACCGTCACACGACAAGTAGCCTTGGCTTTGATCTTATCTTTGGTGACAACAGTAACCTTGGTCACTCCGACTTTCTTCCCCTTTACCTTACCCTTGCTGGTAACGGTGGCAATCTTCTTATTCGCAGATTTCCACGTAACGGAAGGATTTTTGGTGTTATTAGTCCAGACTGTTTTCTTTAATTTATAGGTCTTTCCAACCCCGATACGAATACTCTTTTTATTTAACGAAACCTTACTGTTGAGTTTTGCCACCTTTACTTTACAGGTCGCCTTCTGGTTATATTCCGTCAGAGTACAGGTAATGGTACAGCTACCGATCTTTTTACCAGTCACCTTACCCGTGCTGCTGACAGTGGCTATCTTCGTGTTGGAAGAAGACCATGTTGCCGTCTTATCCGCATTCGTAGGAACGGTTACTTTTTTCAACTGAAAACTCTTGCCTACCGCAATCTCTCTCGTAGATGGCGATAAACGGAAGGAGATGGCATTTTCCACATGAACCGCACAGGTTGCCACAAATCCTCCACTGATGGCCTGACACTGGATGACCGCATCTCCGGCACCTACGCCTTTGACCACACCATTGGCATCCACCGTGATAACCGATTCATCGGTAGACTGATATTCCACAGCCCGATTGGTAGTATTCTCCGGGGTAAAGACCGGTGTCAGCTTAAAAGACTGCCCTACTTTGATATTGGCGGAATCCGGTGTGACATCAAACCCGGTGGCTTCTACCGTAGCCGCTTCCACAGTGATCTTACTGTACTTAACCCAAGGTATGCCATCCGGCGTACTATAATAAATTCCTGTGATGGTCACCTGACCAATCGCCTGTGCTGTCACCAGACCTCCGTCTGTGATGGTGGCGATGGCTTCGTCCGAAGAACTCCAGCGAATCTCCTGATCGGTGGTATTTGCCGGATCAAACACGGCATCCATCTGCAGGGTCTGCCCTACCTGCAAAGTAGCAGACTCCGGCAACACACTCAAGTCATTGGCAATCACCAGACTATCCGTCACATATACCATACAGGTAATTAAATTCGCCGGTCCCAGATCCTCCGCATAACAGCTGATCATGGCACTGCCCACGGAAATACCGGTCAACAGACCCTCATCTGACACAGTCACAATGGCATTGTCAGAAGATTTCCATACTAATTTGTCATTAATCTCTGTATTTGGGGTAAACAACACAGTCAGCTGCTGTGTGCCACCCACTGCCACATACGCTGTCTTTGTGGCAAATTCTATATTTTGCAGTCGATTGCGTACATGTACTTTGATGGTAACCGGATCGGTCACGCTACCCACATTACCACCGGTAATGGAAATCGTCGCATCCCCGGCGGATACAGCTGTAATCACACCACCTTCCACTGTGGCAATACTTGTATCCGAAGAGGACCACCGCAGGGTGCGGTCAGATGGATTTTCCGGTGTCAAAGTTACGGCTACCTCATAGGTATCACCCGCAATCATATCAATCTCCGTCACATCCGGTGTAATCTTTGTAATCGGATTCTCGACAATATGTATATCACAAAATGCCCACACACCATTCGGATTGACCGTCGGTCTTACGGAAATTCTTGTGGTTCCTTCCTTGATCAATGTGACACGACCATTTTCATCCACCGTTGCGATATCCGGATCAGAAGAAGTCCACTCCATGGTTGTATCGGTTGCATTGGCAGGCCGGTAAATTGCCTTTAACTGTACGATTCCCTCTGCCAAAGTCGTCTCATAGATGGTTCCCTTATCAATCGACAAAGACGTGATCGGTGCTGTCACGGTAACCAGACAGGTGGCATAGACACCGTTATCAAGATTAATTGCGGTAATCACTGCCTGCCCACTGGATTTCCCTGCCGAAATCGTCGCCTGGGTATTGCCGGATAATGGCGAAACAGTTACCTTGTTGGTATCCGATGATAACCACTGGATATTTTGTGTACCACTCAATCCGGTATCTAACACTTTCGATGCACCACCGATTTCCAATGTCTCTACCGCTGGTTTGATGCTAAAGCTGCTGGTGGCTTCTGTCACAACTACCGTACAGAATGCCGTATGATGCACGCCCTCAGTATCCAGCCAGGTCAGTGTCACCGTAACCGGAGAACCCGTCGGTGTCTTTTTCAGAGCAGTGATCGTGGCATATTGTCCTTCGTCGGTGTCAATCGACAAATAAGAAGGGTCACTCACCTTCCATGAGAATCTGGTGGACTCTGCCACAGCTCCCGAACCAATGATACCGTATAACTGGACAGAAGAACCGACTGGTAAGGTTGCATTGGTCTGATTTAAGGTAAAAGTCTCAGATACCGTAATCGTCACCGTACAATCCGGTGCCCCCAGCGGAACTCCCGGTATATCGATATCAGGGCTCTTTGGATGCACGGTAATAATACCGGTACCCAAATTGATGGCATCGATGGTTACTCCATCAGAATTAATCTTTACATAAGAAGAACTATTGCTGTCTGCATAGGAAATATCGAAATTTGCTTTTAATACACGTTCCGGAATATTAAAGGCCTCCGCCAGACTATAGGAACCATTAATATTAACCGTCACCATTTTATCTTCATAATCTGCCAACACTTTGGTCTGCAGGGATACCGGCTTACAGGTAGGTGGATTTTCTTTGGCAGCATCAAAGCCCGTATAGGTGCCCTTGACATAAAACTGAATATTGTAGACACCTGCTTTGGCATCAATCCGGTATTTCTGTTCTCCCGACAGCCAGGTCAGTTTGGCATCGTCGCCATCACTGCCGGTATTTCCCAGGGAATCCCGTACCAATACCGTACTCTCACCTTCTCCTTTGGAAATTACCCAGCTTACCTTATCCCCGATACCTTCCAATGGATTGCTGGCAAAGGAAGCGGTAATCCCTAATTTATCTCCATTATTCACTTCCACAATCTGTGTATCGGTATTTGTCTCCCCGGCGATCACATCACCGCTCTCATCCATAATCTGCGGTCTGACATATACCTTAATACTGTCTGTGTAGGTTGTAGTACCCTCTGTGTATTCCACAGACAATGTAGCAACACCAGTACCCATCGCTGTCAACACCGGACGCGACTGGCTGTTATTAATCATGAAAACATCATTATTGCTGCTCTTCCAAACTGTATTTGCATCGGTAGCATCTCCGAAGATCAGGTTGATCTTGTCTGGTTCCGACAAAGCAGATTTACCAAATTGAACCGAAGTACCATGATCCATGATCAATGCCTTACGGCTGTCCTCCGGATGAATGCGGTCCATGGAAACACCGGCTGGTGCATTTGCGGATAAATATTCATTGATAGAAAATACGACACTCACTTTTAAGGATACAACCTCTTCCGTGCCATCCGCATGTTTAATCTTAACATTGACTACCACATCCCCAACTTTTCCCTGTACCTGGAGATTCGCAGTATAACTGCTGCCGGAAACAGTCAAAATCGAGGTATCCGTACTGCTCCACTCATACGTATCACCCGAAATATATCCACTTAATGTCAATACATCGGTAGCACGACGCAATTCCATCGTATCACCGGCATTTACCGTATCACCATTACTGTTTGTAAAGGTATATACGCCTTCTGCATGGGATACATCCATATGTACATAAAATTCCCATCCTGTAAACAACACAAGAAAGACCGCGATGATCCCCACGATCCACTTCCATTTTCTCCGAATATCTAACCCTCGACTCATCGACTTCCTCCTGCCTACGCTCTAACTGACTCTATAGAGTATATATCGTCTGATTTTTAACAAATGTTTATCAATCCATACGATCCAATCCCATGGGAATATTAGGATTCACTCTCTTCCCAGTTATGATATACATCCTGCACATCATCATCCTCATCTAACAGATCCAGCGTTCGTTGTAATTGCTTTCTGTCATTTTCATCCGTCAATGTAACATAGGTCTGTGGCAACATTGTGACCTCTGCACTTGCCATCGGGATCTTTTCTGCCTCTAATGCATCATGTACCGCACCGAAATCAGCCGGTGCCGTGGTGATCTCATACGAGTCATCTTCTTCAATAAAATCATCTGCACCTGCATCCAGCGC
The DNA here is from genome assembly GCA_030523265.1 of Eubacteriales bacterium. Classification (GTDB taxonomy): domain Bacteria; phylum Bacillota; class Clostridia; order Lachnospirales; family Lachnospiraceae; genus Butyribacter. The sequence continues at coordinate 12,098 of JAUNIU010000003.1, forward strand.
GATCATCATCAGTTCATCTGCATCCATCTCACATTCTTCTTTATCAATAATGATCTGCCCCTTTTCATCAAACATATAGGACACACAACCCTGGGTTCCTACGCTGCCACTTCCCTTGGTAAAGGCGTTGCGCACATTGCTGGCGGTACGGTTCTTGTTATCAGTCAGCGCTTTGACAATGATAGCGGTTCCGCTTGGACCATAGCCTTCGTAGGTGACTTCTTCATAATTCACAGCATCCATATTGCCTGCAGCCTTTTTGATCCCGCGTTCAATCGTATCATTTGGCATATTGTTGGCTTTTGCCTTGGCAATCACATCCCGAAGCTTACCGTTATTATCCGGATCCGGGCCGCCTTCCTTGACCGCAACTGCGATCTCACGTCCTATGATCGTAAAAATCTTTCCCTTGGCTGCATCATTTTTCTCTTTCTTATGTTTTATGTTTGAAAATTTAGAATGTCCTGACATTTTTGTCTCTCCTTTTCTCTGTATCTTTGCTCTATCTTTATATAATACCACCAATCTGTTTTACTGTCCATCCTCTCGTACCAGCGCATCAATTCTCCGGCATACACCGGAGACTTCCCCCACCGAATGGATGGCACACATCACCGTATCATCGCCTGCGATGGTCCCCACCACTCCCGGCAGTTCCAGATTATCGATGGCGGCAGCCACTGCCATCGCCATGCCGGATATGGTTTTGATCACCAATAGATTCTCCGCCGCTTCCATGGATAGCAATCCATCCTGTAAAACCCGGACATATTTTTGAAACAGATCGACCTCCCTTTCCTGGAGAAGCGTATATTTCTGTTTGGCTCCATCCCCCACCGGAACTTTCGTCAGTTTCAGTTCACGGATATCCCGGGATACCGTCGCCTGCGTCACGGAATACCCTGCCTGTTCCAGACGTTCTGCCAACTCCTCCTGTGTCTCTATCTGATATTTACCGATGAGTTCTATGATCTTGGATCTTCTTTCTAATTTCATATCCCCGCGCTCCATTCCTGTCTCATGCTGTGCCTGTCTGTCTATCAATTCCCGTTTAATTTTCCCCGCATCCGTTCATAAAAACCGATATCGGATAACTTGATTAATTCCGTCGTAGCATGGGGTACCTCGATCACCAGACGATCCCCGGTATGTAGACTTCCCACGTTTCTGCCGTCAGCGATGAAAACCGCCTGATCCTCACCGACATCTTTCGTCTGGCCGATTTCCAGTACGATCTGGTCCTTGGCATCCAGCAGCAAACTTCGCTTATTCAGAGAATGTGGACAGATGGGAGTCACCACAGTTGCATGTAGTCCCGGTACCAACACCGGACCTCCCGCCGATAGATTATACCCGGTGGAACCTGTGGGCGTTGCCACGATCAAACCATCTGCCCGGTAGATATCCACCAGTTCCTGATTGAGATATACTTTGACGGTAATCAGGCGACATCCACCTGTCTTGCTAATCACCATATCATTTAAGGCATAGCAGGAGGAACGGCTGTCCTCGCCCGGAAATTTCGCAATCTCCTTGAGCATGATTCGATGATCGATGGTATATTCCCCCCGAATCAAACGGTCCAGAGCCACATCCACATTCTGACATTCGGCTTCCGTCAGAAATCCCAAAGACCCTGTATTCACTCCCAGGATAGGCAGGTCCTGATGCACCAGGTCGATGGCCGCCTGAATCATCGTACCATCTCCGCCTAATACGATGGCACAGTCCATATTTTCCGGTATCTTAGAAACATCTGTGAAATGACGAATCCCCCCAATATCATATCGGTCATTTTGCATGATATGGCAGAATTTCCCCTGTTGCTCCAAATACTGAACAATATGCCGCACCATCTGGTAATTCTCGGCTTTCCCACTATTTGTAATAATACAAAAACGATCCATAAGTTTCCTCATTTCTGCCGGACGAACTTTATTCGTCTTAGCCCTGTATTACTGCGACCTTTCCCATATCGCATCTCCACTCTGTGCAACTAACGATCCAGCAAATCATGTGCTGCCTGCACCGTATTCTCGATCTGTTCCGCATATTCCCGTTCCACGCCTGCGATCCCCTGTTCCATGGATTCTGCATCTATCCCGGTAATATCCTGTCCCTGTTCCGGTTTTTCCAGATATAACAAATATTCGATATTTCCCTCCGGTCCTTTGATGGGCGAAAAACTAAGGTCCAAAATTTGGAAGCCCATCGCCAAAGCAAACGCCATGATATGCTGTACCACCTCCTGATGCACCTTCTGATCCCTGACGACTCCCTTTTTGCCCACCTTCTCCCGGCCCGCTTCAAACTGCGGTTTGACCACTCTGCCCCGAGCTGCTAACAGATTCCAGACAGGGATCAACACTTTCGTCAAGGAAATAAACGCCACATCGATGGAGGCAAACCCCACAGGCTCCGGCACTTCCTCTCTGGTCACATAGCGGATATTAGTGCGTTCCATGGATACCACACGCGCATCCTGCCGCAATTTCCAAGCCAGCTGATTGGTACCTACATCGATGGCATATACTTTAGAAGCACCATTTTGCAACATGCAATCCGTAAATCCACCAGTGGAAGAACCCACATCCATACAGATCTGCCCGGTAAGCGGCACCTGCCACAAATCCATCGCCTTCTCTAACTTATATCCACCCCGGCTGACATATTTCATCGGGGCCCCCTTGATCTCTATCGGAACATCCTCCGGAAATGTACTGCCAGCCTTATCTTCCCGCTGTTCCTTTACAAACACATTTCCCGTCATAATCACTGCCTTTGCCTTTTCACGGGATGGTGCCAGACCGCGTTTCACCAATAATACATCCAAACGTTCCTTTTTCTTCTGCTCTTTCACATCAATCCTCCATCTGCTCCAGAATCCGTGCTGTCACACGATCTGCACTGATGCCATATTTCTCCCGCAGTGTCTCCACAGGACCATGTTCAATAAACTGATCCGGCAATGCCACCGGATATATCTGTACTGCCTGATGTCCCTGCGCCTCATACCAGGTTGCTACGCTCTGACCAAAACCTCCGGTGATGACCCCTTCTTCCAAGGTCACGATCAAACGATGGTTCTCCGGCAACATATGCAGCATTTCCTCGTCCATCGGTTTGACAAACCGCACATTCACCAGAGATGGTTCGTATCCCTGCTGCCGCAGATTATCACATACCTCCTCTGCAATTTCCACCATGCTTCCCACGGCTAACAGCGCAATCTCCCTGCCCCGGCTGATCCACTCACTTTTGCCCAATGCGATCGGCTGTTTATAGGATTCAAACGCCTGACATGCCTTTCCCCTAGGATAACGGACTGCCACAGGGCACCCCGCGTTCACAGCGAAGCGCAGCATCTGTTGTAATTCCCATGCATTCTTCGGTGCCATCAACACCATTCCCGGCATCTGAGACAAAAAGGCAATATCAAAGATTCCCTGATGTGTCTCGCCATCGCTTCCCACCAGACCCGCACGATCCACCGCAAGCACCACAGGCAATCCGCTGATACACACATCATGTAAAATCTGGTCATATGCTCTCTGCAAAAACGTGGAATATAACGCCACCACTGGTTTCATCTCTCCGATGGCCATCCCTGCCGCAAAAGTCACCGCATGCTCCTCTGCGATTCCCACATCAAAGAATCGTTCTGGATATCTTTCTGCCATAGCCGACAAGCCGGTACCGGACGGCATCGCCGCTGAAACCGCCGCGATCCTCAAGTCCTCCTCTGCCAACTGCAACATCGTCTCCCGGAACACATCAGTATAAGATAGTATTTTCTCTGTATTTTGTCGAATCGTTCCATCCTTGATGGAAAAAGGTCCTACTCCGTGAAAAGCGGATGGGTCCTGCTCTGCCGGACGGTACCCCTTTCCCTTTTGGGTACTGACATGTACGATCACCGCTTCTTTCATATTCGCAGCGCTGTGAAAGGCACTGACCATCTGTCCGATATTATGACCATCGATGGGACCGATATAGGTCAGCCCCATATCTTCAAAAAGCATCCCGGGAATAAATATACGTTTCACCAGATCTTTCACACCGCGAATCTTTTCCGTCAAACGATTGCCCACATGCGGCATTTTTTCCAATGCATTTTCCACATCCTGCTTTAATTCCGTATAATTGGTATTTGTACGAATCTTTCCCAGATAATTCGACATTCCCCCTACATTCTTAGAAATGGACATCTGGTTATCATTTAATACAATGATCAGATTAGACTTTAATCGGGCGGCATTATTCAATGCCTCATACGCCATGCCACCGGATAAGGCACCATCCCCTATCACAGCAAAGATCTTGTGGTCTTCCCCTTTGATATCCCGCGCTTTTGCCAGTCCCAGTGCAGCACTGATGGAAGTGGAACTATGCCCGGTATCCATCACGTCACAATCACTTTCCGCCCGCTTCGGAAAACCACTCATACCACCATATTGCCGCAAATGGTCAAATCCCTCTTTGCGGCCTGTCAGAATCTTGTGGGTATAACATTGATGTCCCACATCCCATATCACCTGATCATGCGGAAAATCACAGCACAGATGGATCGCCATGGTCAGTTCCACCACACCCAGATTAGATGCCAGATGTCCTCCGGTGCGGCTCACCTTGCGCACCATGAACCGTCTTATTTCCCATGCCAGTGCCTTATAATCCTTTGGATCGATCTGCTTAATATCCCCCGGCTGGTTGATCTGATCTAATAATTCACTCACAACATTACCCTCATTTCTTTCGTCTGATTAACGTTTCTATCAATGTATTGAGAAAATCATTGGAGACATCCATCCCCTCTAATAAATCCAACGCTGTCTCTGAATATTGCTCTACCGCCTCTTTCGCCTTCTCTATCCCATGTATGGTAACATAGGTTGTTTTCTCATTCTTTTCATCACTATGTACCGGTTTCCCCAGTTCCTCTGTGGTACTCACCAGATCCAGAATATCATCCTGTATCTGAAATGCCATGCCTACATTTCTACCGATCTGCTCCATTCTCTGTATATCCGCTTCTGATGCGCCCGCCAATGCCGCGCCCATCATCAAAGATGCCTCGATCAAAGCCCCGGTCTTTAACTGATAGATAAACTGTAACCGCTCTTCGTCAATGGCTTGTCCTGTCAGTTCCACATCCACGACCTGACCGCCCACCATGCCATGGATACCTGCCTTGTGTGCCAAAATTTCCAGCGCACGCAAGCCACATTCCATAGGTTCTGCAGCGCGGACCCCCTGACCAGCCATCTCATAGGCATAATTTAGCAAGGCATCTCCCGCTAAGATTCCCATATCCTCCCCATATACTACATGTGTAGTCTTACGCCCACGCCGATACTCATCGTTATCCATCGCCGGCAGATCATCGTGTACCAAAGAATACGTATGAATCAACTCCATAGCCACCATAAAAGGAGATACGCTGTCCATATCTTTCCCACCAAATAAACGGTAAGATTCCATCAAAAGCATTGGTCTGAGCCGTTTCCCTCCCGCCATCAGACTATACTCCATCGCATCTCGTATCGTCTTTTGGTACGAGATCTCCTGTGGCAGCGCATTTTCCAAAAGCTGTTCGATCTGCTCCCGTTTGTCCTGCTGTTCGATTGCAAATTGCTCCGTTTCCATCCGTCTCATGCATCCTCCATCCCGGTCATACTACGACCTGTGATGTCCTATTCCTGATTACCTTCCATCACTTCTAGTTTCTTTTCTACTTTATCAATCGCATCATTGCAATGTTTAATCATCTTCATGCCTTCTTCATATTTCTTGAAGGACTGTTCCAATGTTAGTTCCCCCTCCTGTAGTTCCTGAATAATATCATCCAGCCGCTCGAAGGATTGCTCCAATGTTAATTTTCCTGCCATAATTCCCCTTTCCGAATCTCCTGCACCTGTACATCCGCTCGTCCATCTTCCAACACCAGCGATAACTTCTGCCCTGGTTCTAATTGCTTCACCGAATGTACATTGCCACCAGCCGTATCCTCCACATAGGAATATCCTCCCTGTAATTTATACAGTGGTGATAATCCCTTTAATTCCTCCACATATAACTCCAACTGATGCTTCGCTGCCACCAGTTTCTGATCCAGCGCTAACCGCATTTTGTCCTGCAAATCCGCCAGATACAATCGCTGCTGCCGGATCTGGTCTCCCGGACTCAAATGACTCAATGACATTTCATACTGTGCCAGACGAAGCTTTTTCAGCCGTAATATATTCTCCATCTGTTTGGTCATATGATAAGAGGCTTCCCGCAAGCGGATCTCAAAATCCCGCATGGAGAAAACCGCCAGCTCTGCTGCCGCCGACGGAGTCGGTGCTCTTAAATCCGCTGCATAATCGGTCAGTGTCGTATCGGTCTCGTGTCCCACCGCCGAGATAATCGGCTTGGCGCATTCTGCCACCGCACGCACTAGCGATTCCTCATTAAATGCCCACAGATCCTCGATAGAACCACCGCCCCGCCCGATGATAATCGTATCCACCTCATCCATCTGCGCAAAAAATCGGATGCCCTGTATCACCGTTTCTGCTGCCCCGTCGCCCTGCACTTTGGCAGGGTACAACAAAATCTGCACATAGGGATTGCGCCTGTGGGATACATTGCATATATCCTGGATCACGGCACCCGTCTGGGCAGTAACCACACCGATGCACATACCGTAGGACGGAATTTTCTTTTTCCTATTGTCATCAAAAAGCCCCTCAGCTAAGAGGCGCTTTTTACGTTTTTCATATTCTTCATATAGTCTGCCGGCTCCATCCTGTGTAATATGCTGTGCATATAACTGATATCTTCCATCCCTTTCATAGACCCGGATGCTGCCTTCGACGATCACCGCCATTCCTTCCTCCAGACGAAATGCCAGTCCCTTTCGGGAACCTGCAAACATCACACAGGAAATCTGCGAAGTAACATCTTTTAATGTAAAATAAATATGCCCTGAAGAATGATATTTACAATTTGAAATCTCACCTTTGACAAATATATGCTGTAATACATATTCTCCTTCAAACATATTTTTAATATACTGATTCACTTGCGATACGGAACTGATCTGCCTCTGTCTTTTCTGAATCATAAACTACCTCTCCCGATCTACTGTGACCTTATGCGGTTACTCCGGACATCATTCCGGCAGTTCCCGGGCGATCGTTGCCAATACACCATTCACAAACCCGGTGGACTTATCCCCACCGTATGACTTTGCCAGTTCTACCGCTTCATTGATCGCCACACCCGCTGGTACCTTATCATCATATTTTAATTCATAGACCGCCAGCCGGAGTACAGTGAGATCCGCCTTCGCCAGACGCTGTAAAGTCCAGCCATTGGAACGCTTGCCAATTTCAGCATCTAATTCCGACACATGTCCGCTCACAGCCTGAAATTTGTCACGCAATTCCTGTTTCTCTGAATCAGATGCCTCTGCAAGTTCCTCTAAATACAGCTCCAACTGCTCTGATAAGTCTTCCCCCTGATAGTAATCCATGCGAAATAACATCCGGTATAAATGTTCCCGCATCTCTTTTCTTGTCATCTTTTTCGCCATTATCTTTTTGTATCTCCTCTATTCACTACTTAGATTCACCCCGGCTACACGCACATTAACCTCTGCCACACATAAGCCTGTCATAGTTTCGATCTGCTGGCTCACACGGTCCTGTACCTGCTCGGATACCTTGGGGATATTATATCCATAACGGACATTAATCATCATATCCACATGTACCACGCCAGCTTCCATCTGCACTTTGACACCCTTGGAAAGATTTTTCTTGCCCAGCTTACCAATCAATTCATTGGTAATATTACCTGCCATCGCATACACACCGTCTACTTCAGTAGCTGCCAGACCTGCGATCACAGCCACCACATCCGATGCGATCTTCACTTCTCCGATCCCTTTATTCTCCTGCTCTGCCACGTTAATACCTCCTTCGTTTCCTCACGATGATATATTTCATATGATTATCTTACCCATTATATCAAATTTCATAAGTTTTGTGAAGTAATACTATTTTTAGGGTTTCCTCATTTTTACACACTTTGCATCGTTTCGATGGTATGCGCCTCGGAAGTTGTCCGAAGCAGCATGCGACAGGTTCCGATGTTTCCCCAGAGGCACACTCTCGTTATATAGGAGACATAACGGTGCGTAATATCCTAAAAAACAGAATATAAGCACAACGCCTCCTAAATGCCTCTATGAGAAACACGGAAAACCTGTCAGCAACGAGGAAACTACAGCTCTATTCTTTCACGGATACTGGTGTAATCACGATCTTTTCCGCAGAAATATTGGTTTTGCGCTTCACAATGTCCACGATCTGCGCCATTTCCTTGGCAGTCAGCTTTTCTGCATCCACCACCACATCCGCCTTGCCATCACTGATGCTGACCATGGCCTCGGAGAACCCTTTTGCCTCCAACAACATCTCCGCATCGCTTTCTTTCTGGGCATTCTCTGTGATCTCTGCCACTTCTTGAACAGCTGCTTTTTTGTCCGCAGAACTTAATGCCTCATTGTTTACGATCTCCATTAAGGTTTCTTTATTTTTGGCACGGGTCTGTTCTCTGGATAATTTTGCAGAAGAAAAATAGTCCGAACCGATCATATTGGATACCATCACCGCTTCTCCCGGGTTTTCCTGGGAAGCCACCACTTCACCGCTGTCCGTGACATCTAAATTGGTCCCGGCACTATCCTCCTCAGAAATATCCGCAGTCTGGCTGGAATCTGCATCCTGCGTATCGGTATCGTCTGTCTGTTCTGTAGTCTTCTCCTCCTGTCCATCCTCCGACTCTGCCTGTGGGTCTGTGGTTTGCTTGACCTGCTCCGCAGTCTTTTGTTTCGCAGCATTTCCGCCAAATCCACTGGTTGTAATCTCCTGTCCCGTAAAGTTTAAGTATCCCGCTACTACGATCATCACTGCTAATGCCGTAATAATAATCTGATTTTTGTGAACTACCTTCTTCATATTAACCTCATTTCCGCCTGTACAAGGATATCCTATCTATGTACTATTTATGGTACAGGTTATCCATGCACCGACATTTTTCATTCCATCTTCATTACCCTAATTTTATGTGACTCAAGAGAAAATAATGCCTGAACTGCCTGAATAATTTCCGCATTTATCTGGGCACTTCCTGCCCCCTCCGCCACCACCAATACTCCCTCCACTTTTTGCACCTTAGAACTTCCCTGCAATTTATTTTCTTCCTGCGCGCTATCCAAAGTAATCATCACTTCCACCTTTCCGATCCCCTGTACTTTTGCCAAAATCTTTTCTAACTGTTTCTCCTTTTTATCCGTATATAACTCCATGACAGATGCCGTGCTGTCGGAAACAGCAGATGTATCTGTAAAGGAACTGCTCTGTTTTGTTTCACTGTCCGAATGCCCCAGCCAGCCGGACGGCACTGATAACACCAGTAATGCCACCCCTGCCGCCACCACCAGCAAAAGCTTGGGAATACCAATATCCTGCAGCCGGATGGGAGGCAAATTCTTCGTCCTGTCCTCCGCTTTCGGAGACGGTTCCGGTTCTCTCAGATCCATATCACCACACTCTCCTCTCCTAATTGATAATATTGTTCTATGCTTTTACGAAACGCATAAATTTCTGCCTTCGTGGGCGTCTTCTGTTGTGAATACAAATGAATCTCCAGTCTGGCAATTCTGTCCTGCTCGTCTAAGGTTACTGTGATTTCCTGTGTGGTTAATTGATGCTGCTGTGCCAGGTCTGTAACCTGGCTCTGTATCAGACGTTGATATTCGGCTTCTATCATCTCTTTCATCTGTCCTTCCGCCAACTGCAAAGAGGACTCTATTTCTTCACAGTCCTGTTGATACAAATGCCGGTTTAATATCTCATACATACCTGCATCTCCGCCTAACACACGTAATACCGGACAAATTAATAGTAAAATTAAAATCAGTCCGCTTACAAAACGAAAATATTGTTGATATTGTGGTTTCCCCACCAGACTACGTAATATGGTGATCAAAACAACATATATGGCAATCCGCTGAATCCATTCCTGCATCTTACTTCCCCCTGTATCAGGTCATACTGCTTGCCACCACGATAGACAAGATAAATAACATAGCCCCCATTGCTACGATCTGTACCAATAATCGGACTGATTCGGTCATTGCCCCAAAACAACGTATCACCCGTCCATCGGACACCGGCTGGATCACCGCCGCAATCAACTGATAGCAGACACGATAAACCAGTAAACGAAGCAGCGGGATGGCGCAAATCAAAAATACGGCAATCACCCCCGCTACCCCCACTGCATTTTTCACCAGCTTACCGGCACAGAGCACCGCACTGGTAACACTACCAATGGTATTTCCCACGCCCGGTATCGCCGTACTAACTTTCACTAACGCAGAACGTTCCACCTGGGAAGCGACAGGTACAATCAATCCCTGTATCACATTAATGCCCATCATGATTCCAAAGATGGTTTTCATCGCCAGTTTTACCAGATCGCGGATCAATTCTGCCATCTTAGTAAACATCTCCTCTTCCGACAGCTGATTCACCAGTTGTAACAAAAAATAGAGATTGACCGCCGGAAGCATCATCCGAATCAAGATCAGATCCACCACCGTAACCATCACTAAAGTAAATTCATAATATGCCGAAGTCACCCCGGCTCCCTGCGAAAATGTCATACTGATAAAATAAGCGGGCGCTAATACTTTGACAAAATCCAACAGTTGTACTAATGTCTGCTCTGCCATGGTAGTAATCTGCGTAAAAGCAGTGGCAAATATCGAAAACAATAACAGATATACTCCATAAAATGCAGTCTCTGCCACCTGCTTTCCCTGTAATAATTTGGAGAAATTACTTAATACCGCTCCAATCAATACGATTAAGATTAAATAGAGATAAAAACTTCTCTGCTGTTGTAGATTATGTAACAAACCACTCCAAATTTCCTGTCCCATTTCTTGTACACTGACAGGAGATTTGCCCTGCAATAGCTGTGAGATATATTCCGTAAAGGAAAAACTCTGATCTCCCAGAATCTGGTCCAGCATCGACTGCACTTCTTCATCCGATATCTCGTCCCAAATCGCGGTTGCACTATCCTGATATTCCATAAACACCCCTCTTTTCTACAATCCAATCCCTGTGATCACATCGATCAGATTCTCTATGATGGGCATGCTGACTGCTAACAGCATTAATTTCCCATAAAACTCGATCTGCCCCCCTACCGCACCATATCCGGCATCCCTGCACAGGCTGGAACCAAATTCCGCAATATAGGTAATCCCCAACATCTTTAACAGAACCTGCACATATACGGCATCCTCCTGCAGCGTGACCTCCAGATTCTCTATCACACGGAGAACACCCTGCATTTTAGTCATAGACAGTCCCAAAATCAAGATACTGGCTGCTAACACCACCAACATCCCAAAGCCCGTCCTCTCCTGGCGTAAGGACAATGCCAACAAAACCGCTATTACCCCAATCATTGCAATTTTAATCATACTTCAGCCCCCGATCGTAAAGAGCGCTTCCACTGTTTCAAACAATTCCTGAATATATGGAATGATCCAAAGCAAAACCAGAATCAGTCCTGCCAGACTCACCAAAAAAGCCTGTTCGTCCCGGCCAGAATGTTTGAGCACTTGTCCCAACACGGATACCAGTACACCCACTGCTGCAATCTTAAAGATTAAATTAATCGTCATGTTGTCCTCCATTCTGTTATCGATCTATAACAGCAAAATGACCAAAAAGCACCCCGCAGTGATGCCAGCCACATGATATACTCTTGCTTGTCCCCGATATGTCTCTTTCTCCTTTTCCAGAACATTACTAAGCCTTTGCTGGAATAATCGAATCGCATGCAACTGTGTCTGTCTGTCCGTCTGTCCCAACGTTTCTCCCAGTTCTCTCAAAATATGCCGCTCTTCTGTCTGCAAAATCTGCCACTCACTATGGTTCAATTCCCGCTGCCAGATATGGCTCAATCTGCCAGCGTCCATTTGTCTAAGCTGTCTGTCAATCCGGCTCCAAAATCCTTTGGAATAACGACTGTGTTCCATCATATGATGCATCAGCTCCGGCAGATCATTCCCTGCATACTCCACCTCCCCATATAATAACTGCAACAAACTTTCCCACTCTTCTAATAAATGGATTCTGCGCAGTGCTTTGCCGGAAAAAAACCACCCTATCCCTATACAACCTGCCATCACCAGACAGATCCCTGCAATCTTTAACATACCTCTCTCTTCCTTTCCAACTCCCCTCCGGTCACCAGTAAAGAACCTCTCTCATCAAATACTTCTTTGATCTGTCCCACTTTCCTCCCACCTAAAATCACATACCGTTGAAACATTCTCTCCTGCACCAATCTGCCTAATACGGGTTTTGCCTGAATATCATCCATCCCATTGCCATGCACGGTAGCTAACAGTTTCACCCCACTATTCATCACATATTCCATCGCTTCCACATCTGCTCTGGACCCGATCTCATCCACAGCAATCACTTCCGGTGCCATCGAGCGCACCAATAGCATCATCCCTTCTACCTTGGGACAGGCATCCAGAATATCTGTCCGGTAGCCCAGATCGTTTTGTGGCTGTCCCCGATAACAGGCGCCGATCTCAGAACGTTCATCCACTACCCCCACCGTCATGCCCGGCATATCTACAAATCCGGAGGATAATAACCGAATCAGATCCCGCAGTAACGTGGTCTTCCCCTGTCTGGGCGGCGATATCAATAACGTGTGGCATAGTTGCTGCCCACTTACCAGATATGGCAGGATATGCTCTCCACATCCCAGCACTTCATGGGCGAGACGAATATTTAAACAGGTAATATAACTGATACTCTTGATCTGCTTATTCTCTAATATGATCTTTCCTGCAATTCCGATTCGGTGCCCACCTTGTATTGTCAAATATCCCTGCCGCAGTTCTTCTTCGTAAGCATATAAAGAATAATTGCTAATATATTCCACTGCTTCCCGCAGTTCCTCCCTGCCAACGTTATAGGCTGACCGCTTATCCCGACTCATACCCCCTGTTGCATTTAAAAAATATTCTTGTCCCAGATAACGGAATAAAACCGGTGATCCCACCCGCAATCTAATTTCCTGCAAATCCTGAAAACAGATGGGAAGATCCCGAAACATCTGCCGCAACCGTGACGGTAAAATACGGTAGATTTCCTGTTCCCGGCACCGCACACCAGATTTCTCCTTTGTCCTTGAACGACCATAGACCGCTTCCATCGTTGCCATCGCTCCATCCCCTTCCTTGGTTCGTGTCTACTCCATATATATGCTGCCTGTCCGAAATAATTCCTTTTTTTGATCGGGAATTTGATCTGGATAATCCTTTGGCATTTCGGCAGCACAAAAATGCCCCGTCCTCTGATAAACCACTGTTTGTTTCAAAGATTTATCAAAGGACGGGGCATCAATATGATCCACATATCCATCCATAATTATTTAATTTTGCAGGGGCAATATCACCAAATCCCGATGTGGATTCGGCTTTGCCAGACCGATCCGTACCACCTCTCCGGTACATACTGCAAACTGATCCTGCATCACGGCAAACGCTGCCGCCATCTCTTCTTTGGTTAATTTCTTCGCCAAAGTAGTATGAGGCATCCATTGCATAGGTTGGTAATGTTGATTGACCGAAACACCTCTGATCTGAGAAATCCGATGATATATTTGTCCAGAGAGATCTTGTAAATATTCATTTAGGACCGGTGTCAGAAATATCACATAGGGAAGAAACATCCCCACTGACACCCATTTTATCTGTCCTTTTTTTAGGACAGTACATATCTCCTGCAACGCTTGCACCACCAGCTCCGGTTCCCGGCACTCAAAGGCTGACAGCGTGATATGCGGCGGTACTTCTTCTGCAATCATATAGTCATTGCCACTAACCTGTGCTATCTTATGAATATAGTGTTGAATCTGACGATGCGCCTTTTCATCCACATATGCTGTAATATAATACATACTCCATCACCGCCTTTGTCTGTCCTTTTCGATGTTGCCACACTCCTATATATCGCAGGTCCATGACTTCCTTCAAAGATCGAAACAGGAAATCTCGTCAATCAGCTGCAGGCGAAAACTCATGGTCCCTCTATGTGCTGATTCGGTTTTCTCTGCCGCAACTCTGCCACACCTGCCCATCAAAGTACATGCCATAGTCGCTGCTTCCATTCCATCATAACAGCACAAAAAAGCGGCAATAAGTACCGAAGACATGCAGCCTGCACCCGTGATACGCGTCATCATGGCATCCCCTTCTGCCACCCGGCAGACCATATCGCCATCTGTGATCAGATCCACCGCACCGGACGCTACCACGATACAATGTAACCGCTGACTTAGCTTTTTGGCGATATCTTCTATCTCGTGATCGGAGATATCCTCCCTGCTGACATCCACTCCCTTGGCTGTCTGAGTCCCCTCATAAAGGGCTCGGATTTCAGATACATTGCCTCGGATACAGGTCGGACGGATCATATGCACAAGTTCAAAGAATTTCTCACGCCGATACCGAATCCCGCCTACACCAACCGGATCAATGACCACAGGATGCCCGCAATCTACCGCTGTCTTCGCTGCTATTTTCATCGCCTCAAAGTCTTCGATGGCACCGAAATTACACACTAAGGCATCACAATTACCGGAAACCTCTGCTACCTCCTTTACATGATGTGCCATAATAGGAGAAGCACCTACCGCCAGTAAAATATTGGCACAATCGTTCACGGTGACCGAATTGGTAATACAATGTACGATGGGATTATTCTCCCGTATCCGTTCGGTTGAAATCTTCATATTTCCCTCCACTCTGAAGTGTTATCCTGTCTTATCTTTCCTCCAGTGCCTGTTTCAAATGTTCTAACAGACCAGATCTTTTCATCGTCTCCACCAGTATGACTGCAATGATCGTGCCTCCGGCTGTACTGATCAAAAACGGCACCACAAAGGTAAACAACGCTGCCGCCTTATTTCCCATGACAAATGCTGCCAGAGGGTAAGCAAGCATACCTCCGATCACAGAGGTGCCAAACACTTCGCCTATATATGCGAGAGGAAGCTTTTTGCCATACTTATATAATATACCAGCCAGTAAAGCACCACACATACTGCCCGGAAATGCCAATATAGTTCCCAGTCCCAATAGATTCCTAAGCAAACTTGCGATGAAAGCCGCTTCAACCGCGTATGCCGGCCCTAAGACCACTGCGCCCAGTACATTAATCAAATGTTGTACCGGAGCACATTTCGAGCCAAAGACCGGAAAGGAAAACATGGATCCTACCACAGCGATGGCAGCAAATAAAGCCGTTAATGTCAGTTTCTTGATGTTTTGTTTTTTCATAATTATCCTCTTTTCTGATGTTGTATTACCTAAAATGGACAGATATACCATCGCAAAGTATATCTGCCCATTGCAAATACAAATCAGATCAATATATCCCTACGTTGGCATTATCCAAATCAGGTTATGGGTCAAGACAATACAGTCTACTCTCAGCCCACTTACATGAGCTCCCCTTTTGTTATCTTCTGCATTATAGCCTATTCCCAGGCAAAATGCAACCCATTTTATACTTAAGTCTTCGCATTTGGTGCACTTTTCAGGCAATACCGCTGATCGAAAATAATAAAAAATGATTTTTTGTATTATATTTAGTGGCAAAAAAGTTTATGTATTTTCTACTTTTTCGCAGACAACGCGGTCTTTTGGAAGGACTTCGCTTTTTTCGCTTTCCACAAATCGCACCGCGTAACATTGTCTGAGTAGCATTGTCCATGTTTCAGTAATCCGGCAGGAACGCTTCCGCTACGTTGAAGATGCAACGGTACTAATGCCCCAAAATACGGGGCAAAAGGACCGGCACCTTCAAATGTTCCTGTCCGGATCACATGAAACACGACAATGCTAACGAGTTTGTGTAGCGGTGCGTAATCGCCAGTGGAAAGCAAAAAGCGTTTAGTCCTTTCTAAGACCGTAAATGTTGCAAGAAAAAGTAGAAAAACATAACTTTTTATCAAAAATAATATGACAAAAAATCATTTATTGTAATGTTACTTTCAGCGGTATTATACAAGAGTGGCAGAGCACCAAATGCGAAGACTTAGTATTTGGTATATTTGACACGATGATCTCCGGCACTCTATAATAATATTTCAAGCGCCAACGAAGCCTTAACTTTTATAATACCCCATCCCATAAACGGAGGAAGTTATGTCAAATATTATTGAAATCACAGATTTCATGGCACCGGAACTGGATGTCTATGCCCGGTTAAGTGAAGCACAACTGTTAAATCGTCATGAACCACACAAGGGACTGTTCATCGCCGAGAGCCCCAAAGTCATTGCACGCGCTCTGGATGCCGGATGTATTCCTGTTTCCCTGCTATTGGAGACAAAGCACATTCATGGACAGGCGAAGGATATTATTGCCCGATGCGGGAATATCCCTGTCTATACTGCCGCCTTTAAAGTATTGACGCAACTCACAGGATTCAAACTGACCCGTGGTGCACTGTGTGCTATGCATCGTCCCCCATTACCCACGGTGGAAGATATATGTGCCAATGCCCATCGAATCGCCGTCCTAGAAAACGTCATGAATCCTACTAACGTGGGAGCAATCTTCCGCTCAGCCGCAGCACTGGACATGGATGCCGTCCTGCTGACCCCCGCCTGCAGCAATCCGTTGTACCGCCGCGCCATTCGCGTCAGCATGGGAACGGTCTTTCAGATACCCTGGACATTTCTGGGCGATGAATATCTGAAATACCCACAGACAGATATCCAACGACTTCACAACATGGGATTTAAGACAGCAGCCATGGCGTTATCTGCCGACTCTGTCCCCATCGATGATGAAGCACTGCTGTCAGAAGATAAATTGGCAATCATACTAGGTACGGAAGGCGATGGACTGGAGCACTCCACCATTGCTGACTGTGATTATACCATCCGTATTCCCATGTCTCATGGCGTGGATTCCTTAAATGTAGCGGCGGCCAGCGCAGTAGCATTCTGGCAACTGGGTTCCCTGAATAGACAAAAGCCGTAAGTCCATTCTTTCATGAATCTACGGCTTAAAGTTATCATATGTATCTGGATCAGACTTTGAACTTTTCAATCTGCGATGTCAGGTGATCTGCATATTCTGCCACCTGCTGACTGGATGCAGACATATTTTCAATGGAGTGTGTCTGTTCATCTACTGCGGCGGCGGCTTCTTCCATACTTGCTGCATTTTCCTGCGAAATCGCAGAAAGATTTTCAATCATAGAGACGATAGAACTTCTGCTTGCCTCCATCTGATTGGTGGAATGTTCCAAATCAGCACAAATCTCTCCCATCTTCTGTAAATGATTGGCAATGCGGTTAAACTGCTCCTCTGTCTGCTCCATGCTCTTGGATTCTTCCTCCATGGAATTTCCCATATTTTCCATCATGGAGACTGTCATATCCATCTTGGTAACCAAATCCTGTATGATGGATTCTATCGTAGCAGTCAATTCATTTGTGGCAGAAGCAAGATTACCAATCTCTGTGGCAACCACGGCAAAGCCTTTGCCTGCTTCCCCCGCTCTGGCCGCTTCGATGGAAGCATTGAGTGCCAACATATTTGTCTCTCCGGCAATTTCCCGAATTTGTGCACTGGCAGACTGGATATTCTTTGTCTGTGCACTGGTCTCCAAAATCACTTCATGTACCTTATGGGAATTGTCATTATTTACCTTGGAATCCTCCACCACGATATTCAACGCTTGTAAGCCGGATTCTCTTAATTCTGCGACTTCTTTCGTAGCACGGTCCATGATTTCCATATTATCCTGAACCACCTGGATCAAGTCGCTCAGCGCAATAATCTGGCGATCCCCTTCTGTGATCTCATCAGCCTGTGCTGTGGCACCATTGGCAATCTCGCCTACCGTAATCGAAAGCTGTCCTGCCGTATTAGAAACATCACCCGATGCCTGAGACAATGTCATGGCTTGTTCTGTCAAACTATGACTAACCCCATTAATTTCTGCTAATAGTGATACAATGTTTTGCCGCATCGTTTCATATCCAACACTGACCATACCAATTTCATCAGAACGCTTGCTGTATTTCTCTATCGCACCGGAAGCATCCTCTGTCAGATCAAACTCGGACATGCGTTTGATATTTTTCCCTAACAGTTTGACCGGTTGTACGATCATACGATAGAGCACGACAGCCAGCACCAGCATTAACAAGATCGAGACACCTACCGCCATCCCCGTCAGTATCACCACAGAGTTTGAAACTATCGCACTCACATCAGAGGTATCCACCCCCTGCAGCGAAAGCATCCTCATCTTAAAATATTCGATTGTGATCACATTCATCGCAACAAAAGATACCACCAGCAAAATAAACACAATGATCGTTACTTTCTTAATTAATGACAATCTCCCTTTTTGTTCCATAAACCCTCCTTCATTCATCCCATTACTTCCAATACCTCTTTATTTTACCATTACCTGTATTTTGATACAAGAACAAATAACCTTTGCATTTCCACATCACAGTTTGTGATGTGGACTTTTCACACTCATTAATGCAAAATGCGGAAACTTAAGCAAATAATCTTGTACCCCCAGTCGATTATTACGTGGGTTTATAGATCATATCACCCAACTAACAAATATCCATAAGAAACTCATAAATTTTTCCCTTTTTATATAGATATCCCGACAATTTACAGTGGTACCCATCAAACGTCGTATCGATGATCTCCATATCCACATTCGGAAATTTTTTCGCAAATTTTTTCAGACTGTATTTCCTTCCCTCAATTTTGCCATAATTTGTCTTGGAAATTTTCATAATATAGACATTGGAGAAATCCAGATCCACCTTCTCAAAAGAGAGATTGCCCTGCACAGGTAATGCCTCTCCATTCCGAATCACATAATATCCATCATTAAATAGAAACTTGACTTTTGCATTAGGAAACTTTTTCTCTTTCACTTTGATGTGATTGATATGAGAGTCATGTAAACCATACGGAAATTTCCGGACTTTATTTTTTCTAACTGTTTTTTTCAAGAATGACCTCCTTTCTGCTGCCTAAACCGATGGCGCCAAAAGCAATATAAAAAGCAAATTTCTAACCGGGATCTGCATGTTTATTATGCACTGGCTTCATCCTCTGTACTCCATTTATGCGGTTTGGAGAAATAGTATCCCTGTGAATGACGCACACCTATCTCTTCCATAATATTTTGTATCTGTTCGTTTTCAATATATTCACAGATCAATTCCTGGCCTGCTTTCTCACACCAGCTATTGATAAACTCAATAAAATCCCGACAATGTGGATCTTTTGTGATCATCCGGATAATGGCACCATCAATCTTAATATAATCTGCCTCAATATTCAGGATATGCAGCAAATTAGAAAAACCGCTGCCAAAGTCATCAATCGCTACTTTTCCACCATACTCATGAATACGGTCGGCAAACTCCTTTATATATTCATAATCCGTAATCTCTTCACTCTCTACGATCTCAAATACAAAATTATCCGGATATTTGGTTCTCCGCATCTTATGAAAAATCATCCGAATCATATTATGGTTATAAATATCCTGCACATTGAGATTGATCGACACCCGGACATTCTTACGTTCAAACATCTCCATAACTGTTTTTACCATCAATTCTGACAAACTGTCATAGAGGTCATATTCCTTCGCCACAGGCAGAAAACTGTCCGGATAATATATCTTTCCATCCTCATCATACAGACGCATCAGAGACTCAAACATTCTCTTTTTACCATGTCCATTATCATGAATCTCCTGGAAAAACGGCATCACTCTGCGATGCAGCAATGCTTCCCGGATCACCCATAACATATGTATGTCTTCCTGTTCCTTTCGCAGACCATCCCCCAGTTCATCAAATCGTATCCGGGACAACTTATGATTTTTCGCATAACGCAATGCTGTTTCCAGACGTCTCAGTGCATCCTCTACACTGAACAGAACGGCAGCCGTATAAGACAGTGGTATTTCTTCATACGTTAATGTATTTAAATACGCCTGCATATCATCCACTAATTGAAGAAACGCATCTTTTGTAACCTGTGCATCTGCTGCGAGAAGCAGAGATGTATCATTATAACTGTAAAAATGCAGACCGTCCAAAGTAAACTTCTGCCGCATCTTCTGATAACTATCCTTGAGAAATGCATAGGTCTGTGAAACACCCGAAAATAAACGGAACATTTTTTCATTATTTAATACCAGAATTGCAGTTTTATCCAGCCCACGACATTCTTTATCGTACTGATATTTCAGCTGGTTCCCCAATCCCAGCGTCGCATTATAAAACATCGCATCCTGCATCTTAGACTGCTGGTCTGTCAATTCTTCACTCAAGTGCTTGTTGGCATTCAATAACAGATAATTTAACATCTGTACATTATCTTCCTGCAGATCCTGGATACTACTGATATTAAGATCATTTAGAATAAAATGCGCATCTTCCTGCTCTGACAATGCGGCAATCACGAAGGTATAATTGGCGTACAGATTTTCCCCCTCACTGGAAGAAATTTCGCCGGAAAGCAAAGCACCACTGATGTTGGTCGTGTTAAAAAGACCATTTTCCCAGCTGGCACAATTGTGCAAAAGATTCATTCTAGACTGACAGTCATAGGCAAAGATGGATTCTGCCGGCTGACTCTTCAATTCTTTCATCAACTGACAGATGAGATCATAGATCTTTTGGGGGTGGAAATATCCCAGAGAAATTTCACATCCATTTTCCAGTTCACCAAAGGACTTCAACTGATAAGAATCTTCCTCTTTCTCCTTGACATAATCCACATAATACGCAATTCCCCGTCCATTCCGTTTGATGATGGGAAATACATGTGCCAGCGTTGGATCTTTTTGAAGTTCCTCTTCTCCCAACATGCTGCTATACCACTGTGCCCCCTTCATAGCATCCACTTCTTCGATATAACACCCCTGGCTTTTGATCCTACTGCGTTTACCAACCGTCTCCACACCACAGACATAATTTTCGTAAATATGTAATTCCGGTGATGTGATATAGGCAAACACCATATCCGTATCCGAAGTCTCGTCCGCTTCCAGTACATATGCCAAATCTGCACCAGCATTACCATGTTCATCCTCCATAGAGGCAGCACCACCCAGCATCTTCACGGATACGTCGGATTCATTCACTGTATTTACAAATTCCTCTATCTTACTATAGACTAACGGGAAAAAGACCAGCATAAATCCATCCCCCACCCCTGATAACCGGTGAACCAATTCATGACCTAATGTCTGGCCGGATTTCCATGTGCCATCCTCCCTCAAACAGTTAAAGCGGCCTGTCATAATCTCTGTTTTTTCAAAAACAGACACAGAAATCAAGCAGGCATCCGAAAGTATTTTGCCATCCATGATCACTTGCATGGCACTACATCCAATAATATGCGCTCCCGCCATAAGTCTCTTGATCTGTCTGGCTAAACCAGTCATCTCCTCTTTGGTATGAATAGCACTGTGAATACGAACCAACACCTGATCGGTATCCTGTATCGTGATTTTATCTAAAAAATTGGCAAAGCGAGTCATATTTTCAAAATGATGATTATAGGTCTTCAACTCATACCACACCCTTTCTGTCACACCGTTCTTACAAGGTGTTACTTACAACGTTTCCAATTATCTCACATACTTATTTTAACAAAAATCAAAAAAGCCGTAAATCCTTATTCTGATAATTTACGGCTTTTTTACTCTTATTTTATTATTTCAGCTCCTATGATAGCTGCTGGTATCTGGTTTTTTATCCGTGATACTGGATGCAACATTTAATTTGTATTTTGATTTTCCATATACTACATACACTACGACTCCCATGACACATAGAGCCAGTGCAAAACTATGTAACCACTTGACATCCCCTGTCTGCTCCATGATGAATCCCCCCAGAAGAGAAGATACCAGTGCACTGATACCGGATTGAATGGTGGCGATCATGGTCTGTCCCTTAATTCGGTCCTTCAA
This sequence comes from Eubacteriales bacterium, assembly GCA_030523265.1. Classification (GTDB taxonomy): domain Bacteria; phylum Bacillota; class Clostridia; order Lachnospirales; family Lachnospiraceae; genus Butyribacter. The sequence goes on from JAUNIU010000003.1 coordinate 34,249, forward strand.
AGGAATGACCTCTGTAACCAACTGGACATTTCCAGCCCAAAGCATACATCCTATCATTTCAAACAACTGTGCAATATATACCATCGCCATATTCGTCGCAACAGTCAACATCGCCACACGCAATGTCATACCCAGCATTGCTACAAATAATAACCGTCTGATTCCAAGTTTTCGCAGGAAAAAAGCAAAATAAATCCCCACAAAGACTTCAGAAAAACCCAGAACAAATCCATTGATCCCCAAATCCATATTACTGCCGCCAGCACCTTCTACAGTATATGCCATATAATTCATAGTCATATTGACTCCTGTCATCAACAATAACATGGCGGTCAAATACATAGTATAGAATGGATTTTCTCTCAGCATTTCCCGGAGGCTGCTTGGCTTTTGCCCATGCTTATGATTCTCCTCCTCATTTACAACCTGCAATTTGTTAGGATCTTTCATCGCCATGGTGAAAATCATACAGACTGTCAACGCAAAGATCTGAAGCCATAAAATGGTACAAAAAGAAAAAAATCCAGTTAAAATTCCCAGAACCAAACCTGCAATAGCCCAAAACAAGGAACCCATCCCCCTGGCAAAAGCATAATGAATCTGCACACCATGTGAAACATACTGCCCGCTTAATGAATCGGCAAATGGTGCAATACAACTAAAGGAACCACCATAGCCGATAAAGATAAACAACGCACCCACAAAATTAAGTGGTACATACAAATGAACCAAAGTAATCAGAATCCCCAACAGACAAAATATGCAGATAAATATTTTATTGGATACAACACCAGATATCCGATCTGCCAATGTTGCATAGATGGGCGATAACACAATAGAGGCCGCACATTTCACAGCCAGTAATGTTCCGATTTCGGCTGCTGTAAATCCTTGACTGGTCAATAATGGTATAGCAAAGACAGACAATACAGCCACCACAAACATACTAGTCGCCTGTAACAAACTAAACTGTGCATTATAGCGAATATTTTCTATTCTGCAAATCATTTTACACCTGACTTCCCATCTTCAAGCTAAGATAATTTTTAATAATCCGAATACATTTCTCTTCTCCTACCCGTTCCATATTAAATGTCATGTCATAATTCACGGGATTGGTCCAGTAATTTCCCTGCGTATAATATTCATAATATTCTGCACGATACCGATCTGTCCGTGAAATCAACTGGTGTGCCTGCGGTTCGCTGACATCCATGCGATCCATGATACGCTTAACGCAATAATGTCTCGGTGCCTCAATATACAAGCTAATAACATTATCATAGTCTTTGAGGATGTAATCGGCGCACTTTCCCACAATCACACAGGATTCTGTATCTGCCAGATGGCGGATAATCTCCGCCTGTCTGGCAAACAGTTCATCATCAGCCACAAATCTGTCTTTTTGGGGGATAGGACTTTTGGACCCTTTTAACTTATTCAACCGCTT